>DATAHG010000030.1:0-2236 GCA_036263295.1 Thermoanaerobaculia bacterium
TGCACCTTGAAGGACGCCATCAACGAGGCCCTGCGCGACTGGGTGACCAACGTGCGGACCACCCACTACGTGCTCGGCTCCGTCCTCGGTCCCGACCCCTATCCGCGCATGGTGCGCGACTTCCACCGCGTGATCGGCGACGAGGCGCGGATCCAGCTCAAGCGCCAGGCCGGCACCGAGGTGCCCGACCTCGCGGTCGCCTGCGTCGGCGGCGGCAGCAACTCGATCGGCCTGTTCACCGCCTTCCTGGAAGACCGCCGGGTGCGCCTGATCGGCGTCGAGGCGGGGGGCCGGGGCACCGGCCACGGCGAGCACGCCGCCCGCTTCGGCGGCGGCGAGGTCGGGGTGCTCCACGGCACCCGCACCATGGTGCTGCAGGACGAGGAGGGGCAGATCGCCCAGACCCATTCGGTGTCGGCCGGCCTCGACTATCCGGCGATCGGGCCGGAGCACGCCTGGCTCCACGACCAGGGGCGCGTCGAGTATGCTTCGGCCAGCGACGACGAGGCGATCGAGGCTTTCCACCTGCTGGCGCGCACCGAGGGCATCCTGCCCGCCCTCGAGAGTTCCCACGCCATCGCCGAGGCCGTCAAACACGCCCCGCGGCTGTCGCAGCGCCGGGTGATCCTGGTCAATCTCTCCGGCCGGGGAGACAAGGACGTCGAGTCCGTGATCGCCTACGGCCGCAAGGCGGATCCGGGCGTCAAGCCGTTCGAGGCGGCCCGCCAGAAGAAAGGAGGGCGCCGTTGAGCGCCATCGACGAGGTCTTCTACCGCTGTAACGAGGAGCGGCGGGCGGCGTTCATCCCCTTCATCATGGCGGGGGACCCGAGCCTCGACGCCACGGCCGCGCACCTCCAGGCGCTGGCGGCCGGCGGGGCGGACATCATCGAGCTCGGCGTGCCCTTCTCCGACCCGATCGCCGACGGCCCGACCAACCAGCGCGCCGCCGCCCGCGCCCTCGGCGCCGGCACCAAGCTCTCCGGCATCCTCGAGCTGGTGGCCCGCCACCGCGACCGCCTGGGCGTGCCGATCGTCCTGTTCACCTACTTCAACCCCATCCTGGTGCGCGGCGTCGAGCGCTTCGCCGAGCAGGCCGCCGCCTCCGGCGTGGACGGCGTGCTCTGCGTCGATCTGCCGCCGGAAGAGGGGGAGCGCGAGCTGATCCCGGCCCTGCGCGACCAGGGGGTGGACACCATCTTCCTGCTGTCGCCGACCAGCACGCGGGACCGCGTCCAGCGCGTCGCCGCGGTGTCGAGCGGCTTCGTCTACTACGTCTCCCGCACCGGCGTGACCGGCGAGCAGACCGCCCTGCCGTCCGACCTGGTGCGCGACGTCAAACGCCTGCGCCGCAAGCTCGACCAGCCGCTCGCGGTCGGTTTCGGCCTCTCCTCGGCCGCCCAGGTGGCGGCGGTCGGCGAGGTGGCCGACGGCGTCGTCGTCGGCAGCGCCCTGGTGCGCCTGATCGAGGAGCACGGCGACGATCCGGATCTGCCCGCCGCCCTGGAGGCCCGGGTGCGCGAGCTGTCGGCGCCGCTCAACCGGCGCGCCGAGCGCCGCCGGGCCTGATCGACGCCTGACCGGACTGAGAGGAGGGTGACACGGTGGAGAACCGCAACGAGGAACGGCAGATCGCGACCCTGATCCATGGGCGCTATCTCCTCGACCGGCCGGTCCAGCCGGAGGGCAAGCCCCTCCTGGTGGGATTCCACGGCTACGGCGAGAACGCCGACCTCCACCTGGAGCAGCTCCGCCGCATCCCCGGCGCCAGCCAGTGGGTGCTCTGCGCCGTCCAGGCCCTGCACCCCTTCTACAACCGCACCGGCGACGTCATCGCGAGCTGGATGACCCGGCAGGACCGCGAGCAGGCCATCCTCGACAACATCCGCTACGTGGCGAGCGTGGTGGACGAGGTCAAGAAGGACCTCCCCGTCTCCGAGTCCCTGGTCTATCTCGGCTTTTCCCAGGGAGCCGCCATGGCCTACCGGGCGGCGGCCTCCTGCGGCCACCTCTGCCGCGGGGTGATCGTGCTCGGCGGCGACGTGCCGCCCGAGTTGGAGGCGCGCGAGCTGGAGTCCTTCCCGCCGGTCCTGCTTGGGCGCGGCAGCAGCGAGGAGTGGTACGACGCCGCCAAGATGGAGCACGACGTCGAGCTGCTGCGCGCCAAGAAGATCGACGTCCGCCCCGTGGTCTTTCAAGGCGGCCACGAGTGGACCGACGAGTTCCGCAGCGCGGCG
>DATAHG010000031.1:0-1802 GCA_036263295.1 Thermoanaerobaculia bacterium
TTTTCGGTCGGCCAGCCCGAGGAGAAGCTCGGCCTGCGCGCCTCCCGCACCGCCCAGATCTTCTTCTCGGACTGCCGGATTCCCGCCGAGAACCTGCTCGGCGAGGAGGGGCAGGGGCTCAAGGTCGCCCTCGGCACCCTCGACCACTCGCGGGTCGGCATCGCCGCCCAGGCCGTGGGGATCCACCAGCGCGCCCTGGAGCTCGCGGTGCAGTACGCCCGCGATCGCGTGCAGTTCGGCAAGCCGATCGCGGCCAACCAGGCGATCCAGTTCAAGATCGCCCAGATCGCGACCGAGCTGGCGGCGGCCCGCGCCCTGACCTATCACGCGGCGAGCGCCGACCACACCCGCGACGCCGGCCGCCTCGCCGCCCAGGCCAAGCTCTACGCCTCCGAGGCCGCCAACCGCGCCTGCGCCGAGAGCCTGCAGATCCACGGCGGCAACGGCTTCCACGCCGACTACGAGATCTCCCGGCTCTACCGCGACGTCCGGGTCACCACGATCTACGAGGGCACCAGCGAGATGCAGCGCCTCGTGATCGCGCGTCACCTGCTGCAGCGGTAAGCCTCCCGTCTGGTTTACGCCGTCCCTTCCGCCCGCTATCCTAGGGGGTGATGAGCACCCCCTTTCTGCTTCTTCTCCTGGCCGGAAGCGCCGCGGGCGGCGCGCTCGTGGCCTGGCTGGTCTCCCGCGCCGAGGTGGCCCGCCTGGAGACCACCCTCGACAGCGAGCGCCGGGCGGCGCGCGAGAAGCTGGCGGTCCTCGACGAGGCCCAGCGCCGGCTGTCGGACGCCTTCCGCGCCATGTCGGCCGAGGCGCTCCAGAACAACAACACCTCGTTCCTGCACCTCGCCCGCGCCACCCTGGAGCGCTTCCAGGAGAACGCCCGGGGGGACCTCGAACGGCGCCAGCAGGCGATCGGCGAGCTGGTGCAGCCGCTGCGCGAATCGCTCCAGAAGGTCGATCAGAAGATCCAGGAGATCGAGACCGCCCGCGCCGTGGCCTACAACAGCCTGACCGAGCACTTGAAGGGCCTGGCCGCGGCGCAGACCAACCTGGAGCGTGAGACGGTCAAGCTGTCCGGGGCCTTGCGGGCGCCGACCGCCCGTGGCCGCTGGGGGGAGATCCAGCTCCAGCGCGTGGTCGAGATGGCCGGCATGCTGGCCTATTGCGACTTCGCCACCCAAGCGTCGGTCGAGACCGAGGAGGGGCGCCTGCGGCCGGACCTGGTGGTCCGCCTGCCCAACCAGAAGCACGTGGTGATCGACGCCAAGGCACCGCTCGACGCCTACCTCGACGCCCAGGACGCCGCCGACGACGAGGCGCGCCGGGCCAAGATGCGCGACCACGCGCGCCAGATCCGCACCCATCTCGGCAAGCTCGCCCTCAAGAGCTACTGGAGCCAGTTCGACCCGGCGCCGGAGTTCGTGGTGCTGTTCCTACCCGGCGAGATCTTCTTCAGCGCCGCCCTGGAGCAGGACCCCGCGTTGATCGAATACGGGGTGGAGCAGCGGGTGATCCTGGCGACCCCGACGACCCTGATCGCCCTTCTGCGCGCGGTGGCTTACGGTTGGCGCCAGGCCCAGGTCGAAGAGAACGCCCGCGCCATCAGCGACCTCGGGCGCACCCTGCACGACCGCGTGCGCACCTTCGCTGGCCATCTGGTGCAGCTCAAGCGGGGGATCGACCAGAGCGTCGATGCCTACAACAAGGCGGTCGGCTCGCTGGAGATGCGGGTGCTGCCCGCCGCCCGGCGGTTCAAGGACCTGGGAGCGGCCGGCGGCGACGAGATCGAATCGCTG
>DATAHG010000032.1:0-6240 GCA_036263295.1 Thermoanaerobaculia bacterium
GAGGGGGAGGACGTGACCGGCCTGCCTCCCGAGCGCCGCCGTTTCGGCATGGTGTTCCAGCACTACGCCCTGTTCCCCCACCTGACCGTGGCCGAGAACGTCGCCTTCGGGCTCGCCTCGCACAAGCCGGTGCCGGACCGCGCCGAGACCGCCCGCCGGGTGGCCGCGGCCCTCGCCCTGGTCGAGCTGCCCGGCTTCGAGGCGCGCCGGCCGGGGGAGATCTCGGGCGGCCAGCAGCAGCGCGTGGCGCTCGCCCGGGCGCTGGCGCCCGAGCCGCGCATCCTGCTGCTCGACGAGCCGCTGTCGAACCTCGATCCCACCTTGCGCGAGCGCACCCGCCGCGAGCTGCGGCTGGCCTTCCGCCGGGTCGGCATTACGACGATCCTGGTCACCCACGAGCAGGAGGAGGCCTTCCACCTGGCGGACCGCGTCGCCGTGCTCCACGGGGGAGTGCTGCACCAGGTGGGGAGCCCGGAGGACCTCTACGAGCGCCCCGCCACCCGCTTCGTCGCCACCTTCGTGGGGCGCGCCAGCGTCCTGCCCGGGGTGCTCGAAGGGGACGGCGTGAGCTGGGTCCCGCTACCCGGCCCCGAGGGGGGCCGCGACGGCGGGACCGCCGGTCCGGTGCGCTGGAAGGGGGAGCGCGCCGCCGACCTCGACGGGGCCGAGCCCGGCACTCCGGTGGACCTCGTGGTCCGCCCCGAAGGCCTGGCTTTCCGCCCCGCGTCGGACGCCGCCAATAAAGCCGGCGCCCTGGCCGGCCGGGTGGCCGAGCGGCGCTATGCCGGGCCGGTCAGCTACTACCAGGTGGCGCTCGGAGGTTTCGGGGCGAACGGCGGCGAGATCGAGGTGCTGGCCCCGTCGGACGCCGCCGCGGTGGGCGACGCGGTGCGGGTGGCGCTCGCTCCCGGCGCCGCGCCGCCGCGGCTGTTCCGCCGGCACTCAGAAAACCGGGCGGAAAACTCTGCCCGGCCGATTCCGTAAGCAGAAGGCGGCCCGCCCGCGGGTTTCCCGACGCCAAAACCTAGATCCATGCGCTCCCAGCCTTCGTCCCGCCTCGGCACCTATGCCCTCGCCGCCCTGCTCCTCTGGCTGGTGGGCTACCCGCTCCTGATCACGCTCCTCGAAGCGCTCGGCGGGCCGCGGGCCTGGACCCTGGCCCATTTCGCCCAGTTCTTCGGCCGTCCGGACGAGTGGCTCGCCCTCTGGCGCAGCCTCTGGATCTCCGCCGTCTCAGTGGTGCTGGCGGCGGCGGTCGGCATCCCCCTCGCCTTTCTGTTCGAGCGCGCCGAGTTCCCGGGGCGCCGGCTGCTCGCCGCCCTGATCGCCCTGCCGGTGGCCCTGCCGCCGCTGGTCGGGGTAATCGCTTTTCTCTTTCTTTACGGCGAGTCCGGCTTCGCGACGCGCTTCGTGCAGCACGCCCTCGGGCTCGCCGAGCCCCCCTGGCGGCTGCTCGGACCGGCGGCGATCCTGCTGGTCCACGCCTACTCGATGTACGTCTACTTCTACCTGTTCACGCGCGCCGGCCTGGCCCGCCTCGATGCCGCCCTGCTGGAGGCTTCCGCCTCGCTCGGCGCCTCGAAGCTCCGCACGCTCACCCGGGTCACCCTGCCGCTGCTGGCGCCCGCCTTCACCGGCGCCGCCCTGCTCACCTTCATGACCTCGCTCGCCTCGTTCTCGGCCCCCTACCTGTTCGGCGGCACCTTCCGGGTGATGACCACGCAGGTGGTGGCCTCGAAGCTCAACGGCGAGACCGCCCTCTCGCAGGTCGAGACGGTCATGCTGGCGGCGCTTGCGCTGCTCGGGCTGTGGGCCCTGCGCTGGTCGGAGCGGCGGTCGGGGTCGGTGGCCGGCGGAGTGCGGGGGGTGGCGCCGAGCCGGCGGGCGCTACGCAACCCGCTCGCGCGCTGGGGCACCGCGGTGCTCGGCTACCTGCTGGCGGCCCTGCTCCTGCTGCCGCACGCCGTGCTGATCCTGGTCTCCTTCGTCCCCCCCTTCACCTGGACGGTCGAGACGATCCCGCCGGTGCTCGACCTGCGCAATTACCAGGGGCTGTTCGCCGCCGCCGAGCGGCTGCGGCCGGTCCTCAACTCGCTGTGGATGGCGACCGCGGCCACCCTCGGCGCCCTGATCCTGGGGATCGCCGCGGCGCGCGCCGCGGCCGGGCGCGGCGGCAGGCCGACCGGCCGGCTGGGCGAGGCGGTCGAGACCCTGGTCGCGGTCCCCTGGGCCATCCCGGGGACCGTGTTCGCCGTCGCCCTCGCCACCACGTTCAGCGTCAACCAGCCGTGGGTCGGCCGCTTCCTCCTGATCGGCACGCCGTGGATCCTGCCGCTCGCCTACATGGTGCGGAACCTGCCGATCACCGGCCGCGCCGCCATCGCCGGCGCCCGGCAGCTCGACCCGGCCCTGGAAGAGGCGGCGGCCTCCCTGGGGGCGGGCCGCGCCCGCCGCCTCTGGCGCGTGGTGCTCCCGATGCTGCGGCCGGCCCTCGCGGCCGGCGCCGGGCTCGCCTTCATCACCGCGCTCGGGGACCTCGTCACCTCGATCGTGCTCTACACTTTCGACACCCGGCCGATCTCGATCGAGATCCTGTCCAGCCTGCGGCTGCAGGACCTCGGCCTGGCGGCGACTTACGGCGTGCTCTTGATGACCGCGAGTACCCTGGCGTTTCTGCTGTGGGGGCGGGGAGAGGCGCGTTAGAAGGAAGGACATGCAGTCCACCACCCTCAAGCAGCTCTGGGTCCTCATGGCGACCGTCTTCATCGACATGGTCGGTGGCCTGATGGTCTTCCCCCTGCTCCCGTTCTACGCCAAGCGGCTCGGCGCCACCGACTTCACGGCGACGCTCCTGGTCACCACCTTCTTCCTGGCCCAGGCCACCACCTCGCCCATGTGGGGGCGCCTGTCCGACCGCTACGGCCGGCGGCCGATGATCCTGGTCGGCCTGCTCTCCTCGGCCGCCGCCTATGTGCTGTTCGGCCTCGCCTCGGCGCTCTGGATCCTCTTCGTCTCCCGCCTGGTACAGGGGGCCGGGGGCGGCACGACCGGGGTCGTCCAGGCCTACGTGTCGGACGCGGTCGAGCCGCAGGACCGCGCCAAGGCGCTCGGCTGGATCAGCGCCGCGACCAGCGCCGGAGTCATGCTGGGGCCGCTGCTCGGCTCGTTCAGCACCTACCTCGGCCCGCAGGCGCCGGGCTTCCTGGCCGCCGGCCTCTGCGTCGCCAACGCCCTCTTCGCCTGGCGCTGGCTGCCGGAGACCAACCGTCTGCGCGACGCCGCGCCGGAGACCGATCCGGCCGCCCCGCCAGTCCGGCGCTCTTCCTCGTGGCGCGCCACGTGGAGCGTGATCAGCCACCCGGCGGCGCCGATCAGCTCGCTGATCTGGATCTACACCATCGGCATGATGGCCTTCATGGCGATGAACGCCGTGCTGGCGCTCTTCCTCGGCAAGCAGTTCGGGGTGACCGTGCAGACGATCGGCTACTTCTACACCTATGTCGGCTGCATCTCGCTGGTCATGCGGGCGGTGCTCCTCGGGCCGGCGCTCAAGCGCTTCGGCGAGGTGGGGGCGACCCGTCTGGGAGCCCTGTCGCTGGTCATCGGCCTCGCCACCATCCCGATCGCCGACAGCCTCCCGGCCCTGGCCATCACGGTGCTGTTCGTGCCGATCGGCACGGCGCTCCTCTTCCCGGCGACGACGGCGCTGCTGTCGCGGCAGGCGCCGCGCGGGGAGACCGGTCTGGTGATGGGGATCCAGCAGACGTTCGGCAACGCGGCGCGGACGGTGGGGCCGGCCTGGGCCGGCGCCCTCTTCCAGAAGGATCTGCACTACCCGTTCTGGGTGGCGGCGGCCCTGATGCTCGGCGTCAGCTTTCTCACCCGGCGCCAGCAGACCGAGCCCCGGGTCGACAAGCAGGTCCCCGCCGCCGATCCCACCTGAAGCCGGCCCGGCCCGGAATGGGCCTGAAAAGCAAAATGGGCCTGAAAAGGAAAAAGGCGGGAATCATCCCGCCTTTTCTTTAGCCGCAATGTCTGCGGACGATCTGTCGGAAGTTGGTTGCGGGGGCAGGATTTGAACCTGCGACCTTTGGGTTATGAGCCCAACGAGCTACCAGACTGCTCCACCCCGCGTCACCGTTACCGCCTCCCCTGCGGGAAGCGGAAGCGAAGGATCGCACAGGGGATAACGGGTGTCAACCCTGATTCATTCCCGGCCCTTCCGAGGAACCTCCCCGGTCTCCGCCGTCCGGGTTTTCCACCCCGACCAAGGCCGGGCCTGAGGGCGTGCGCCACCCACCCAGGATTGAAATCCTGGGCCGGTGCGTGCTCTCACCGCCCCCCTCCCCGACCCTCCCCCGCTTCGCGGGAGAGGGCGCCGCCGCCGCCTCCGGGATCCACTGCCCGTTCCTCCTGTATAGTTGCCGGCCGATGATGCGCCGTCCCCTGCTCCGCTGCGCCGCCCTGCTGGTCTGTCTGGCGTTCCTGCTCCCCCTGGGGGCCGTGGCGGATTCGTGCGAGGACTGCATGCAGGGTGCCGCCTCCCCGGCGTGCTGCACGCTCCCGTCGTGCTGCTCCGCCTGCGCGCACAGCCCGTCCCTCCTGACTTCGGCGGCCTGGGACATCAGCCATCCGGCGCCGTCCGTGATCGCGATGGTCCCGCCGCCAGACCGGGCCCCCGCCTCCCCGCCGCGCGACATCTTCCACGTCCCGAAGCCGTCCCTCGTCGGCTAGCTCCCGAGCCTTGCCGTGCCCTGTCCCGCGCCGTGGCGGGCGCGTGGACCGAATCCTGTCTGCACGAGGTGACCGATGAGACTTCGCTGGATGTGTCCCTGGACCGCCCTGGTCCTCCTCCTCGCCGGCTGCGGCGGCGGGAACGAGGAAGCCGGACCCCAGACCACCCCGCCCGGGACCGGCCGGCGAGAGCCATGCCGGCGAGCATGGCGAGCACGGCGAGGAAGGGTCCCACGCCGGGGAAGGGATGATCGCCGTGAGCCCCGAGGTGCTCCGCGACCTCAAGCTCACCACCTCCCCGGCCGAGCTGCGCGAGGGGGGAGAGGGCGTCACCGCCCTGGGAGAGCTGAAGGTGGACGAGGAGCGCTACGCCGAGGTGGCCTCGCCGGTCGACGCCCGGGTGGTCCGCCCGCTGGTGGCGCCCGGCCAGCCGGTGCGGCGCGGCCAGCCGCTGGCCGAGCTGCAGAGCGTGGTGGTCGGGCAGGCACGGGCGGAGCGGTCCGCCGCGCTGGCCCGCGCCGACCTCGCCCGCAAAACGGCCGACCGGATGCGCGGGCTGGCCGCGGACCAGGTCATCTCGAAGAGCGAGCTGCAACAGGCAGAGGCCGGCGAGGCCGAGGCGGAGGCCGATCTCCGGGCCGCCGAGGCGTCCCTCGACGCCCTCGGGGTCGGCCCCGGAAAGGCAGGACGGCTGTCCGAGATCCTCCTCACCGCGCCGATCTCCGGCACCGTGCTGGAGCGCCGGGCGGTGCGGGGGCAGAGCCTCTCCACCGAGGCGCCGGCCGAGCCGCTGTTCCGGATCGGCGACCTGTCGCGCCTCTGGCTCGTGGTGCAGGCGCCGGAGCGCGACGTCGTCCGTCTGGTCACCGGCGCGCCGGCGGAGATCACCCTGGCCGCGGTGCCGGGACAGAAGCTGCGCGGGACGGTCGAATGGATCGGCCGCGAGGTGGACGCCCACTCGCGCACGGTGCCGGTGCGCATCGTCCTGCCGAACGAGGGCGGACGCCTGCGGCCCGGGATGTTCGCCACGGCGCGCATCGCGACCGGTGCCGGCGGCACCGGCGGCGAGCCGGTGGTGACCGTGCCCGCCCGGGCCCTCCAGCGGATGGACGACCAGTGGGTGGTCTTCCTCCCCCGCGAGGCCGGCCGGTTCGAGGCGCGGCCGGTGCAGCGCGGCCGCGACCTCGGGAACGAGGTGGCCGTCCTCGCCGGGCTCAAGCCCGGCGACCGCGTTGTGGTCGAAGGCGCCTTCGTGCTGCGCGCGGAGGCGGAAAAGGGCGAAGGCGGCGCGGAGCACCACCACTAGAGGCCGCCATGATCGAACGAATCCTGCGCGCCTCCTTCGCCAAGCCCGCCCTCACCGTCCTCCTCGCCCTGGCCGCGGCCGGGGCCGGCGCGCTCTGGCTCACCGAGCTGCGGCGCGACGTCTTCCCCGACCTCGCGACCCCGGTCTTCAGCGTCTACGTGCAGAACCCGGCCATGGGGGCCGAGGAGCTCGAAACCGGC
>DATAHG010000033.1:0-5875 GCA_036263295.1 Thermoanaerobaculia bacterium
TGCCGGCAAGATGCCGGCGCTCCCAGCCGCGGCATACCCCTTCGCAGAGGGTCGGCAAGAACCTCCCGTACAATCCCTCCAGGAGGCCCGACCCGATGCCCTTGCGATCCCAGCGACCGTCCCCCACCCTACCGGGTACCCTCGTGGCCCTGCTCCTGGTCTGCCTCCTTCTGCCCGCCCCCGCCCGGGCCGCCTCCCAATCGACTCCCTACGGCAACGGCGGCGCCGTCTCCTCGGCCGATCCGCAGGCCACCGAGGCGGGGCTCGCGATGCTGCGCTCCGGCGGCAACGCCACCGACGCGGCGGTCGCCACCGCCCTTGCCCTCGCCGTGGTCTACCCCGAGGCCGGCAACCTCGGCGGCGGCGGGTTTGCCGTGCTCAAGAGCCGCGACGAGATCCGCGCCCTCGATTTCCGCGAGGTCGCGCCGGCCGCGGCGCGGCCCGACCTCTATCTCGACGCCCAGGGGGAGCCGATCCCCGGCGCCTCGCTGGTCGGCCCGCTCGCGTCCGGCGTGCCGGGCTCCCCTACCGGCCTCTACGAGTTGCAACTGCGCCATGGGCGGCTCCCCTGGAAACAGGTGGTGGCCCCCGCCATCCGTCTCGCCGAAGACGGCTTCTTCGTGACCCGGCACCTGAACGGCCGCCTTGAGAACGCGAACAACCGCAAGGCGCTCACCCGGTTCCCGGAGACGATGGCGGTCTGGTACCCCGGCGGCAAACCGCTCGAAGTGGGCGCGCGGGTGCGCCTCCCCGACCTCGCCCAGACCCTGCGCGAGTACGCCGAGAAGGGGCCCGCCGCCCTCAGCTCCGGCCGGGTCGCCGCGGCCATCCTGGAGGCCTCGCGGCGCCACGGCGGCATCCTCACCGCCGAGGACCTCGCCGGCTACAAGCCGGTCTGGCGCGAGCCCCTGCGCTTCGAGGCGTTCGGCTGGCGGTTCGCCTCGATGCCCCTGCCCTCCTCGGGCGGCATCATCCTCGGCCAGACCTTCGGGATGCTGGAGCGCCTCGGCTGGGGCCAGCTCCCGCGCTACGGCGCCGACCGCGACCACCTCCTGGTCGAAGTTTTCCGCCGCTCCTTCGCGGACCGCTTCCTGCTGGGCGACCCGGCCACCACCCGGGCCACCGCGGACCAGCTCCTCGCCCCGGCCTGGCTCGACGCCCGCGCCGCCGCCATCGACCGCCAGCGCGCCACGGCCTCGTCCGCCGTCCGCCCCTGGCCCGGCGACGACGCCAAGGCCGCCGCCGTCCGGGACCATGGCGGCGAGACCACCCACCTCTCGGTCATCGACCGCGACGGCAACGTGGTGGCCCTCACCACCACCCTCAACGGCCTGTTCGGCTGCGGGCTCTGGGTGCCGGGCGCCGGCTACTTCCTCAACAACGAGATGGACGACTTCACCACCGCGCCGGGCCGGCCCAACCTGTTCGGCCTGATCCAGGGGGAGGCCAACGCCGTGGGCCCGGGCAAGAAGATGCTCTCCGCCATGACCCCGGTGATCGCCTGGCGCGGCGAGGAGTCGATCGCGGTCGGCGGGCGCGGCGGCTCGCAGATCCCCACCAACACCGCCCAGGTCCTGCTCAACCTGCTGGTGGACGGCGACAGCCTGCAGGCCGCGCTCGACCGGCCGCGGATCCACCAGCAGTGGTACCCCGACCGGGTTGAGGTCGAGGCCGACACCTTGTCTCCAGAGACGCGGGCGGAGCTGGAGCGCCGCGGCCAGACGATCAAGGTGCTCGAGGCGAGCGACATCGCCAAGATCCACGCCGTCCGCCGCCGCGCCGACGGCCGCTTCGAAGCCGCCTCCGACCCCCGAGGCACCGGCCTCGGGGGTATCCTGGAGCCGGTGCCCTAAGCCTCCAAAGGAGCCGAGATGTACCGTACCCGTTTGCCGCTGGCCCTGCTGTCGCTGCTCACCCTCGCCCTCGCGCCCGCCGCGGCCCAGGCCCCGAAATCCGCGGCCACCCCGGCCCCCCAGACCTTCCGCGCCGACGTCCTGGTCCGCGAGGTCGAGCTGATCCTCGACCTGCCTGAAAACCTGCAGCGCCCCGGCCGCACCGGCCTCCAGCCCGGCGACGTGGTGGTCACCGAAGACGGCGTCACCCGTCCGGTCACCAAGATCGGTCCCGTGGTCGGCGGCTTCCTCCCCGGCGCCGACAACCGGCTGGTCGAGGCCGCGGCCTGGGATGTGGTGATCTACTTCGACGCCCTGCTCGCCGCCCCGGACAACCAGTTCCTGGCCGCCCTCGCCCTGTCGCAGCGGGCCGGCGACCTGACCCGGCTCGGCAATGTCGCGATCGTGGTGGCCGATCCCGCACCCCGCCAGGTCCTCGCCCCCACCCGCATCACCCAGAACGTCGAGCAGGCCCTCGGCAAGATCTCGGCCGAGGCGCGCGTCAAGCGCGACCGCGCCGGGGCCGGCACCGGCCGCGCTCCGCGCACCGTCCCCGACCTCCAGCGCCAGAGCGACCGGCTCCTCGCCCAGCTCACGGCACAGCCGTCCGGCGGCCCCCGCGCCCTCTTCCTGGTGGCCGACAGCTTCGACCTCTCGCCGCGCGAGATGAACCTGATGACCCAGGCTACGGGGCAGCGCTCCGAAGAGGCGGTCCTCGCCCCGGTCAACGCGATGTTCCAGCACACCGCCCAGACCCTCGCCGGCTACGGCTGGGTCACCGTCGCCCTGCCCATGCGCAAGACCGGACTCGGCCGCGAGCACAACGAGCCCAACGACACCGAGCGGATCCGCCAGATGTCGGGCGGCAGCAGCGGGACCAACGGCGTGCCACCGGTGATCGGCTTCGGCTCGCCGGACCACACGCCGTTGCGCTATGAAGGCGTGGTGGACGCCTTCGTGCAGCGCTCCACGGCCCCGTTGCTGGAGCTCGCCCAGCAGACCGCCGGCACGATGGTCGCCTTCGACGAGCAGATGCGCACGGCGCTCGACGGCCTGTCGCGGCGCTGGCACCTCTACTACCAGGCCCCCGATCCGCTCGACGGCCAGGTGCGGCCGGTCGAGGTCCGCCTGCGCGAAGGCGCCCTGCCGGTGCGCACCCGGCGGTGGGTGCGCTCCTCCACTCCGGAGACCGTGAGCGAGGCGCGCCTGCGCCTGCTCCTCGGCGGCGCCCCCCAGAACGGCACCCTCCCCTTGACCGTGCAGCCCGACGCCGCGGCCCCCCTCCAGGTCCGTCTCACTCTCCCCGCCCAGACCAGCGACCCGGAAGGCGGCGAGCTGACCCCGTCCGCCCAGGCGTTGCGCGTCTCGACCGCCTACGTGAAGAGCGACGGCAGCGTGGAGATCCGCCACGAAACCGTGGCCACCGCCGACCTCGCCAAGGGGTGGACCCGCGCCGTCACCCTGGCGCCGCCGGCCGGCGCCCGCCAAGCCGCGGTGCTGGTCGAAAACCTGGGGGACGAGCGCTGGAAGGCCGAGATCGTGAAGCTGCCGGCCAGCGGGCAGGCGGGGCGGTAGCCGGGCCGGGCGCCCGTTGAAGTCGATCAGGAGCTGGGACTTTGATGCACCCGTTTGAGGAGCGCGCTCAGACTCTGAATTACTTCCGAGGACAATTGCTCCTTCCGGGCCGCCTCCTCGAATACCAGGAGAGCGGCGAGAGCCTCGCGGTGAACCTCCTCCGCCCGGAAGAGAGCGTGCATCTCCTCGGCAAGCCGGAGCAGCTCGCCGGTGCGTCCCTGCTCCAGATAGATCAGAGCGAGATCCAGAGAGACCATGGCGGCGTCATACCCCTGACCGCGCCGGGCCATCTCCTCGCGGACCGCGAGAAATCCCTTCTCCGCCACCTCGGGATGCCCGGTGCCGGCCGCGATGCGGGCCTCCAGCCAAGCGATCCGAAGCTGCAGGAACGGCTCCGGGAACTCCTGGAACAGGTCGCGATTGTCCGTTAGCGCGTCCGTAGCCTCGGAGTAATGCCCCGCCTCGCAGAGACAAACGGCGAGGTTGAAACGAGCTGACATCAAAAGGCGGCGATCGGCTCGCGCATCGATCATCGTCAGCGCAGCCCGGAGCGTCTCGACCGATCGCGCCAACTTGCCCTGCTCATAGTAGAGATGACCGAGAGTGACCATGGGCAGGGCCGCCTTGCCCTTCGCTCCAGCCAAGAGATATAGAAACACGGACCGGTTCAACAACCCCTCGGCCTCCTCGAACTGCCGGAGATCCAGCGCCAGGACCCCTTCACATGAGTCCGTCTCCGCCGTCGTGAGCGGATCCTCTGCGCGCTCCATTTGGATGATCGAACGCGCTCGCTTGAACCAGGTGCGGGCTTCATCCGGCCGGCCGCGCAGGCGTGCGACATTCGCGCGATAGACCGAGGCCAGGGCTCGCAGATCGGTGACACCGGGACTCTCGGGCGTACGCAGCAGGACGGCCCCGGCCGCTTCCGCCAGATTGTCAGCCAGGTCGATATTCGCAGTCATGCGCTTCTTGCTCTCGTCCAGAAGACGCCGCGCCAGGAGCGTGCCCCGGAAGCGCTTGAGAGAGTGATCGATTTTCCAGAGACGCGCCTCCTGAGAGCCTTTCATCAGCACCCTGAAATCCCGTTCCGCATCAGCCTGGCGATTCTCTTCGTCGATGGCATGGCGCTTCAGGAGAGCAGGCATCACCTTGAGAGCGGAGTCATGCGAGAGCCTCAGCTCTCTCCTCCAGAACCGGAATTCCTCACTGCAGATCGGGCAAAGGCTGGAGAGGTGTTTCCAACCGAACTCGATGAGGGCTTGGGAAGGAACGTCTCCCCGAGTGACGGCACGAAGCAGATCGCGAGTGATATGAAGCTCGGACAAGGCACTCCTCCTCGCGCCTGGGCGCGTCTGGGGATTCGACCGCGAAGACTGTAACACAGAAAAAGGCGCCACCATCGGCGACGGCGGCACCTAACTCGGGAACTATCCCCAGGGGTCGATCATGATTCCCCGGTCGGGATCAGCGGGCGGGGGGGGCGCCGCATTCGCAGGGGCCTCGGGGTCGGTGCCCGAATCACCTTCCCCAACCAGGAAGAGCCCGTGAAGAGCATTCCAGAGAGAGGCGAAGACGCCGGGAGGGTCGGGATCCCTCGGGGTCCGGGCTGCCGGTTGCCCGGCAGCGAGCACCGGAGAGACGACGAGGGCAAGAGCCAACAGGACGATGGGGATACGGGACCGAGCAGGCTGGGCCATGGAGACCTCTCTTGAGGCGGCATCGGCTCGCACCCCAGGGCGGGGCGGAGGGCGGCCTCAAAGAGGAGGTGTTCGGGAGGGCAAGGTCACGGGCTGAGAGCACCTCTTGCCCGGCGTCGCGTCAGCTTCTCGGATGACCTCGCGGCCTTATTTGGGACCTCGCTGGCTTATTTGCGGCAGAGTCCCGCGACTTTTGGAAAAATAAGCCCGCGAGGTCACCGAGCCGGCTCACTTCCTCTCCGAGTCCCGAGACTTTGGAAAAAACAAGCCCGCGAGGTCGCCGAGTCGGCCCGCTTCCTCTCCGAGTCCCGAGACTTTGGGAAAAATAAGTCCGTGAGGTCACCGAGTCGGCCCGCTTCCCCTCCGAGTCCCGGGACTTTGGGAAAAATAAGCCCGCGAGGTCACCAAGCCGGCCCGCTTCCTCTCCGAGTCCCGAGACTTTGGGAAAAACAAGCCCGCGAGGTCGCCGAGTCGGCCCGCTTCCTCTCCGGATCCCGGGACTTTGGGAAAAACAAGCCAGCGAGGTCATCGAGTCGGCCCGCTTCCTCTCCGAGTCCCGGGACTTTCGGAAAAATGACATGAGCACGGTTCGAGACCGCGAGGATTACTTGCAGACGACGATCCTCCCCGCCCCGATCGGCGCCTGACGAATCGGATTCCCGACGCCGCTAATCCGGCGCCTCCTCCCGGCCCGAGACCCCACCCGCAGGA
>DATAHG010000034.1:0-2548 GCA_036263295.1 Thermoanaerobaculia bacterium
GGACTTCCGAAGCGGAGAGGGCGCGCGCCGGGGTCCATGCCGAGCGCGGCGAGGAGTCCGTGGCCCACATGATCAATCTTTATGCCGGCCACGACCTCGTCCATCTGCGGCAGATCCGGCGGATCCGCGCGGCCATCGGCGCTGAATGAGAGCCGGGGGTGCAAAAACTACTGTCACAGCCCTGTGAAACTGCCAGAAAAACCCGATTTCCGGCTCATTTCCCGGCGTTTGAGCCGGTTTTCCGAGAGCGCCACGATGGCACAGGCCTTGCTCACAGGGTTGAGCGGGGACGGGTCGGCGACGTTGTTCAAACAACCCAGGGTGCTCTCCAGGCGTCGCCGATCCATCTCTTCTTCTGACCTCAGACGACAAACGCCCCTGTTACCAGGGGCGCCTTTTTATCGCAGCTTGACCGCAGCCGTCCCGCCAGCCCGCTATTCGTAGGAGTCCAGCTCGATCTCCAGGTCGGTGGTCTTCCCCGCCTGGACGTCGAACTTCGTCTCCTCGGCCTTGTAGCCCGGCCTGACGATGGAGAGCTTGTGCGAGCCCGGATCGAGGAGCAGGCCCGAGTGCAGCTCGGCCAGCTCCGCGCCGGTCCCCACGAACTTGCCGTCCAGGTAGACCGAGGCGTCGCCCGGCTCGACCGACAGACGGACCCGGCCGCGGTCGTCGGCCCGGGCCGGCGTCTCGTCGGCGTCATCATCGTCGTCGTCCGCCCGGTCGTTGCCCCGGGCGCGGTCATGGTCACCGTCGCGCCAGTGGTCCCGGTCGTCGCGGACCCGGTCGCGCCAGTTGCCGTCCCGGCCGTCCCGGTCCATCTGCTCGCGCCGCTCTTCCTCGTCGCGGATGCGGGCGTCGCGCCGGTCGTGGGTCTTGGTGGTGAGGTCTTCCGGACGCACCGAATCGCCCGGTTCCATGCGGTCGTCGACGCTGATCACCAGACCGGGGTAGATCGTGATCTGGCGGGAGATGGTGCGGAAGCCGTCCTTGAACAGCACGACGTCATAGGTACCCTTCTCCAGCCAGAGGTACTGCGGGAAGCCGTCGTATTGATCGACCACGCCGACGTAATGACCGTCGAGGTAGATCTCGGCCTTGGCCGGGCTCACGTCGAGGTCGAGAGCGCCGAGCACGTCGCGGTCGTCGTAGCCCTGGCGATAGGGGTAGTAGTAGGCGCCCGGGCCGTAATACCAGCCTGGGTAGCCCCGGTACCAGAAGCCGTACCAGGGCGAATAGTACGGGTCATAGTAATAGCCGCCACCGTGATAACCGCCGCCGTGATAGCCGCCGCCACCGCCGCTGTGGCGGGTCGGGGGCTGCCGGCTCGGGCCCGAGGAGCCTTCGCCCGATCCGCCGGTGGGACGGGCCGTGCGCGACGGCGAATCCGAGCCCGAACGCACGCTCGGGGTCGAGGACGAGGGCGGGCTGGAGGGCGCGCTGGGAGTTGCGACCCGCCCTCCGCCGCTATCGCCATGGTTGGGGTTTTGACGTTGCTGGGCCGCGAGAGGCGCCGCCGCGGTCAGCAGCAGCGCCCCGGCGAGCGCCGAAATCGCGCCCCGCTCAAGAAGCCGTCGGACGGCTCGCCTTGGGTTCGTCATGGAAGCTCTCCTTTTCCGTCTCCGCGCCGATCTCGTTCCAGGCGCGATGAAGACCTCTGATGTAGTGGTACCTGAGTACCTCTTCCCATAGCCCGGCCAGGGTTACAGGCCAATTTTGCAAAGCACGGACCAGCCTCTCCTTCCACCGTTGCGGGCCCTCCGGAGGCACCGGCGGCGGGCCGTCGGGACCGATTCCGAGGAAGGAACCGAGCTCGGGGTGGAGGCGGTAAAAAACCACCGCGCAATAACCGGCTTTTTCCTGGCGGGCGGCGAAGCGGGCGAGGTCGGTCGGATGGTCGTGCGCGACGGTCGCCGCGGATTCGTAGACGAGCCGCATCCCTCGTCTTTTCATGCGGTAAGCCACTTCGATGTCCTCCCACGCGGCGTAGGGAAAACGCAGGTCGAAGGGCTCGGCGAGCAGCAGATCGCGGGGCAGGGAGAGGTTCGAGGTGTAGAAGAAATTGAACGGAACGTCGTCCGGATCGGTGATCAATGCGTAGCCGAATTGAAGACCGTGCTCGTTGATATAACGAAGGAAGGGGTTCATCCGCATCCGGCGGTGCCATCCCGTGTAGCCGATCACGGCCAGAAGATTGATCTCGCCGTTGCGCCGGTGGACCGCGCGATGGGTCGCCAACCATCCTGGGGAAGGGACGGTATCGTCCCCCAGAAAGGCCACCCAGCGTCCGGCCGCGACCGCGACGCCGGTGTTGCGCGCGGCGGCCGGCCCCCGGTTCTCCTGGGTGAAGACGTGAAGGTTCAGACGGAAGGTGCGGTTACGCAGCCAGTCGGCGGTGCCGTCCGTGGAGCCGTCGTCCACCACGACGACCTCGAAGGTCGGCGGATCCTGCTGGTTTTCCAGGGCCTGGAGGACCTCCGCCAGCACTTCCAGGCGGTTGTGGGTCGGGATGACGACGGAAAACTCCGGAGAGGGCATGGGGGAAGCTTAC
>DATAHG010000035.1:0-1871 GCA_036263295.1 Thermoanaerobaculia bacterium
CCCATGCCGCGGCTGACCAGGGTCAGGAGGGAGGTATCCTCGTCGTCGGGGTGGGCGGCGATCACCAGCACCCGCTTGTGGGTCGAAAGCTTGGCGAGGGCGCGCTCGACCGCCGCGATGCCGCCGGTGGTCGCGGGCTCCAGCGCCGGCGGCGCCACCACGGCCCCGGAGGACGCCGGCAACGCCGGCCCCGGCTGCACAAGGCCGGCGAGCAGGATCAGGGAGAAGGAAAGAAGGAAGGACGCGGACCGTCTCGTCATAATCGTGGCTCCTGGGACGGCCCGGCAGTCTAGCATCATGGCCGGCCCGGACTGTGACGGTATTGAAACAGGGTACAATAGTCGTCCTCAGGCGTGCTATGCCGAGCCCGTTGCTGGCATCGCCTTCGGCTCAGCCCTGGGCTGGGCTCTCCCGGCCCGTTGGGCCGGTCCCCTTGCCGGGGCTCTGGTTGGCCTGCCCCGGATACCCACCGCTGGTCATTTGCATCAAAACGACCCATCCGGGAGCCGCGCAGAGTTTTTCTGATGCAGAACATCGTTTTTTTGCAACAGAACAACTCTGCTCGGGTACTCAGCAAGTCTGTTGTGCTGCAGAACACCCTTTCGGAGCAACTGGGAAGACTTCTCCGGCTGCTGAACAAGGTTTTTCTGCTGCAAATCAGCCTATATCAGGTCCTGAGCAGAGGTTTTTTGATGCCAAGCAACAGAGTTCTGTTGCAGAGTAGGTTCTGCCGAGCCACCCGCGAAAGGTTCTGTGATGCAAAACAAGGCTTTCGAGTCTCCGGCATCTCTTGCCGAGCGCCAGGAGAAGTCTGCCGAGGTCCTCGCGAAGACTGCCGGGATCCCCGCGAAGGCTGCCGAGGTCCTCGCAAGAGCTTCCGGCATCCTGGACAAGGTGGTCTGACCTCCCCGACAAAGGTTCCGAGGTGCCGGATGAAGGTGCCGGCATGCCGGCGCGGTCATTCGCCTTGCGCAAGCTTGAAGTCGAATTCACCCGACGCTGCCCTCCCAGGAGCCTGCGCGCCAGGAAGTTGAGGCGGGGAGGTGGACGCCCCCGGCCAGTTCCTCGTAGACAAGGGCAGGCAAACGAAGTCTCCAGAGCGGGTCGGCTCGCCGAGCTGAACCCGGGAAAGGCTCCAACGTAGATGGAGCCGGCGCCGCTCGGGACGGTCTGACGTTCCGACATCCGAACTCCCTCGAAATCGAGGAGAAAGGTCCACCATGGGAACCTCGAAGCTCCCTTGTAAGAAGACCCTCGCCCTGTTGATCGGCCTCGCCGCGGCCTCCGCGCTGCCGGCGGCCGCCACGGTCTTCACCGTCACCAAGACCGACGACACGCTCGACGGCGCCTGCGACCTGGACTGCTCCCTGCGCGAGGCGGTGACCGCCGCCAATGGCGCCGCGGGCTCCGACGTGATCATCCTTCCTGAAGGACGCTACATCCTGGCCCGGCCGGGGGCGGACGAGGATCAGGCCGCCAGCGGCGACCTCGACCTGCGCTCCGACATCGTCCTGCTCGGCGGCGGCGCCCTCACCACCACCATCGACGGCGGCCTGATCGACCGCATCCTCGACATCCCCTCCGGCGCCACAGTCGAGATCCAGGACGTGACCGTTCGCGGCGGCCGGGTGAACGGCAACGGCGCCGGCATCCGCGCCCTGGGCAACCTCGCCCTGCGGCGGGTCACCGTGACCGCCAACGAGGCGACCGGCACCGGGTTCGGCGCCGGCCTCTACTTCGACGGCGACAACACCCTGACCGTCGAGTCCAGCGCCTTCACCCTGAACACCGGGGCCGGCGGGGGCGGCGGCCTCGCCCTCGGCGGCACGGCCAGCTTCACCAACGTGACGATCTCGGGCAACCGCTCGCTC
>DATAHG010000036.1:0-4552 GCA_036263295.1 Thermoanaerobaculia bacterium
CGACATGTACGTCCACCGCGGCGCGGGGGCCTACATCTGCGGCGAGGAGACCGGCATGCTGGAGTCGCTCGAAGGCAAGCGCGGCCAGCCGCGGGTGAAGCCCCCCTTCCCCGCCGTGGTCGGCGCCTTCGGCTCCCCCACGGTCATCAACAACGTCGAGACGCTGACCAACGTGCCGCACATCATCGTGCGCGGCGCCGACTGGTTCAAGTCGATCGGCACCGACGAGCGCAACACCGGCCCCAAGCTCTACGCCATCTCCGGCCACGTCGAGCGGCCCGGCACCTACGAGCACGCGATCGGCATCACCTTCCGGGAGATGCTGGACGCGGCCGGCGGCATGTACAAGGGCGGGACCCTCAAGGCGTTCATCCCCGGCGGCGCCTCGGCGCCGATCCTCGGCGCCCAGCACATCGACATCAAGATGGATTTCGACACCGTGGCCAAGGCCGGCTCGATGCTCGGCTCGGCGGCGGTGATCGTGATGGACGACACGACCTGCCTGGTGCGGTCGGTCGCCCGCCTGTCGAAGTTCTTCAACCATGAGTCCTGCGGCCAGTGCACCCCGTGCCGGGAAGGCACCAACTGGATGGAGCTGGTTCTCAAGCGGCTCGAGCACGGCGAGGGGCAGGAGCGCGACAAGCAGCTCCTCCTCTCGATCTGCAAGAACATCGGCGGCAACTCTCTCTGCGCGCTGGGAGACGCGGCCATCGGCCCCGTGAAGTCCCTGGTGGAAAGCTTCCCCGAAGAGATCGACCTGCACCTGCGGGAGCACAGGTGCCCGTACCCCCAGCGGCGCTATTTCCAGAACGGAGCCTAGAAAGTGCCCAAAGTCACCATCAACGACCGCACCGTGGAGGTGGAGGCCGGCACGAACGTGGTCGAGGCCGGCCTGAAGGCCGGCGTCCTGATCCCCCACTATTGCTATCACCCGCGCCTTTCCGTCGTGGGTCAGTGCCGCATGTGCCTGGTCAAGATCGAGGGGAATCCCAAGCTGCAGGCCGGCTGCTCCACCCAGGTCATGAAGGACGGCATGGTGGTGCGGACCGACGTGCCCGAGGTCGAAGAGGCCACCAAGGGGATGATGGAGTTCTTCCTCATCAACCACCCCCTGGACTGCCCGATCTGCGACCAGGCCGGCGAGTGCGGTCTGCAGGACTACTCGTTCAAGCACGGAGTCGCCCACTCCCGTTTCCAATACGAGGACAAGCGGACCTACCCGGGCCGGGAGCGCATCCCGCTCGGGCCGAACGTGATCCTCAACATGAACCGCTGTATCCAGTGCACGCGGTGCATCCGCTTCACCCATGAGGTCGCGCAGACCGGCGAGCTCGGCTTCTTCAATCGCGGCGCCCGCACCGAGATCGGCACCTTCCCCGGCAAGGAGTTGGACAACCCGCTCTCGACCTGCGTGGTGGACATCTGCCCGGTCGGCGCCCTGACCTCGACCCGCTTCCGTTTCGCCGAGCGCGTCTTCTACCTCGACAAGCGGCCGTCGATCTGCACCGGCTGCGAGGTGGGCTGCAACGTGACCGTCGAGCACCGCCGGGGCGACATCAAGCGCTACAAGCCGCGGTTCAACCCCGACGTCAACGACTACTGGATGTGCGACTACGGCCGCGGGACCTTCCAGAAGTACAAGCAGATCCCCCGGCTCCAGACGAGCCGCGTGCGGACCGCTGCCAGCGCCGGCAACGGCAGCAACGGCGCCGGCACCACGCCGACGAGCTGGAAGGAGGCCCTCGACACGGTCTTCCACAAGCTCCAGCAGGCGGACGGACCGGTGGCCTTCCTGGGCTCGCCGTTCTTGACCTGCGAGGAGGCGTACCAGTTCGGCAAGCTCGCCGACCTCCTGGGCTCGCCCCACCGGTCGGTGCCGGTCGATCTGGGCCCCGAGTGGAAGATCCCCAACTTGAAGGGCGGCATCGCCGGCCGCGAGGCGGCGCCCAACCGGCGCGGCGCCGAGCTGGCCGGTCTCGCTCCGGGCGAGGCGCCGGGCGGCACCACCCTGCTCGACGCCGATGAGCTGGTGCTCGGTGACGGCGCCGCGCGCTGCGGGGCCCTGGTGGTCTGCGACAGCGACTTCAGCAAGACGGCCTACGCGCCCGAGACGGTCGAAAAGCTCCGCAAGGCGCCGTTCCTGGTGGTCTTCGGCTGGGCCGACTCGCCGCTCGCCCAGGTGGCGGACGTCGCCCTGCCGGTCGCCACGCACGCCGAGAAGCCCGGCACGTTCGTCAACGTCGAGCACCGCCTGCAGAAGTTCGAGCGCGCGTTCCCCGCCCCGGGCCAGGTCCGCGCCTTGGTGGAAGTCCTGTCGGATCTCCTCGCGCGGTTCGATCCGCAGTGGGCGAACCTGCAGGCCCCCGAGGTGTTCGACCGGCTCGCCGCCGAGGTCCCCGCCTTCGCGGGCCTGCAATGGCGGCAGATCCCGGCGACGGGCGCGACGCTGAATGTCCCCGGAGCCCAGCCCTCTGCGGTCCCGGGGGCGGAGACGACCAAGGAGCTGGTCTGATGACGATGACCCAGGACCTCCTCGCCACCGCGCTCAAGCTGGCGGTGATGTTGGGCTTCGTGCTCAACGTCGTGCCGGTGATGGTGTGGGTGGAACGGCGCGGCAGCGCCCTGATCCAGGACCGGCCCGGCCCCAACCGGCTGGGGCCGTTCGGCCTGATCCAGCCGCTCGCCGACGCCTTGAAGTTCATGTTCAAGGAGGACATCACGCCGGCCGAGGCCGACAAGCCGCTCTACCTGGCGGCTCCCGTCCTCGCGCTGCTGCCGGCCCTCTCGACCATCGTGGTGATCCCCTTCGGGCCGAACATCACGGTGGGCGGCCACGAGATCCCGCTGGTCATCGCGAACGTGGACGCCGGGGTGCTGCTCTTCCTGGCGCTGTCGAGCCTCGGCGTCTACTCGCTGATCATGGCGGGCTACGCCTCCAACAACAAGTTCTCGCTGCTCGGCGCGATCCGCGCCTCGGCGCAGCTCATCAGCTACGAGCTGGCGCTCACCATCTCGGTGCTCGCGGTGATCATTCCGGTCGGTTCGTTCTACCTGAACGACGTGGTGGCCTACCAGCAGGAGCGGGTCTGGAACTTCATCCCCCAGATCCTCGGCTTCGTGATCTTCCTGATCGCCTCGTTCGCCGAGACCAACCGCGCCCCCTTCGACCTGCCCGAAGCGGAGTCGGAGCTGATCGCCGGTTTCCACACCGAATACAGCGCCATGCGCTTCGCGAGCTTCTTCATGGCCGAGTACGCGGCCATGACGGCGCTGTCCTGCCTCGGCGTGACGCTCTACTTCGGCGGCTGGTCGCTGCCGTTCGTCCATCTCGAGGGCTGGCTGGGCGCGATCGTCGGGTTTGCCACGCTGGTCGTCAAGGTGGCGATCTGCATGGCGGTCTTCGTCTGGGTGCGCTGGACGTTCCCCCGCTTCCGCTATGACCAGCTCATGCGGCTGGGGTGGAAAGTCCTGTTGCCGCTCGCCATTTTGAACCTGCTCCTGGTCGCGGTGATGACGCTGGCCGGGTGGCTCTGATCGGGAGAGGAGATCTTCGGTCTTATGGAGACGGTGGTCTTCGCCCTGTTCGCCTTCCTGGCGGTGGTCTCGGCGCTCGTGGTCGTGACTCACAAGAGTCCGATCTATTCCACGATGAGCCTGGTCCTCACGCTGTTCTCGATGGCGGTGCTGTTCGTGATGCTCGGCGCGCCCTTCATCGGCGCTCTGCAGATCCTGATCTACGCCGGCGCCATTGTGGTCCTGTTCCTGTTCGTCATCATGCTGCTGAACGTCGAGCGCGAGGAGATGCCGCACGCCAGCCAGCCCGCCCAGCGCTGGCTGGCCCTGCTCGGCGCCGGGATCTTCGCCGGCTTCCTCGTGCTGCTGTTCTGGCGCATCGGGACGCCTTCCGGCGCACCGATGAGCGAGACTTTCGTCTCGTTCAAGCAGCTCGCGACCGAGCTCTTCAGGCAGTACCTGCTGCCGTTCGAGATGGTCGGCCTGCTGCTGCTGGTCGCCGTCATCGGCGCCACGGTGGCGGCGCGGCGCGCCACGCCGCTGGAGGCGCAGGCCGGCCTCTACGATCCGGGGGAAGAGCCCCGCGTGGAGGGGCAGCGCTCCGCCCCGCACGTCAACCCTGAAACCGGCCTTCACGTTCATTCCGATTGAGAGAGGTCGAGCCTTGAGCGTTCCCATCTCCTGGTACCTCCTGCTGTCCGCCGTGATGTTCGCCATCGGCGCCGCGGGCGCTCTGACGCGGCGCAACGGCATCAGCATCTTTCTGTCGATCGAGCTGATGCTGAACGCGGCGAACCTCTCCCTGATCGCCTACTCGCGCCAGTTCGGGGAGCACACCGGCCAGCTCATCGTGCTGTTCGTGCTGGCGGTCGCCGCCGCCGAGGCGGCCGTGGGCCTCGCCCTGTTCATCGCCGTGTTCCGCGCCCGGCACACGATCGACGTCAACCGCTTGAACCTGATGCGCTGGTAGAGGCTGCCCGATGCGATTCCTCGACCTGCTCTGGCTCATCCCGATCCTGCCGCTCGTCGGCGCGACCCT
>DATAHG010000037.1:0-2757 GCA_036263295.1 Thermoanaerobaculia bacterium
GCGCGGGGCTGGAGATAGTTCACACCGGTCTCGGCCGCGAAGGGGACGGGCAGGCGCGACGCCACCGATCTGATCGATTCCGCCGCGGCGGCGACGCCGGCCCGGGTCTGCAGCGGCGGCAGCAGAAAACCGGTGGCGAACGGGCCCTTTTCGCCGGCTGCCCGATTGAAGGCGAGATGCTCGCTCGCCCAGGGCGCGCCGAGAAATTCGATCATTTCGACCAGCAGAGGCAGATGGAGCGGATCCGGCTGGCGGGTCCCGCCGACGGGGAAGCCCACGCCGTGGACCAGCTTGGCCTGCGGCAGGTCGCGCACCCGCCGGAGAGCCTCCCAGTCCGGCCGGTAGGGCTCGGCCGGGTCTTCCGTGAACGTCCAGAGCGTCTCGGGCTCCAGCTCGACGACGGAGACGAGGTCGGCCTCGGCTTCGAGAAAGGAGTGGAGCGTGGGGGTGTAGATCACCCCCACGCCCAGCTCAGGGAGGCTCATTTGGCGACTTCGGCTCCGGCGGCGGCGGCCCGGACGTTGAGGTTCGCATCCACCACGAAATCGCGGACGAGATCGAAGCGGATGTCGAAGCCGGAGTGGCATGCATCGCAGCCGAGCTGGCCCAGGACCTGGGCCGTGACCTTCTGGATGCTCTTGAGGTCGAACGCCACCCGGGCGGGGATGGTCACCCGAACCTGATTGCTGAGGGAGGAGGAAATGTCAGTGAACCGTTCGTTGATCGCCATAGGTCTTTTCTCCTTAAGAGGGTGGTCTGGACACGAAGGGCTTCCCCCAAAAGCGAAGCATGCCCTCATAGGCTACGCCCGGGTCCGATTCGTTACAACAGGTTCAAATAAATCTCTGGCGATAGCGCGGCCGGGGGAGCAGCCGCCCGGCCGGGGCGGCCGGATCTTCCACGGCGCGGCCGATCAGCTCCTCCAGGTCCGCCGCGATCGCGGTGGCGGTCTCGGGGAGGAATCGATCGGCCGAGGCCAGGATCATCAGCCGAAGCTCCTCGCGGTCCTCGCGTACGAAGAGCAGGAGGTCGTACTTGGCCTTCTCGACGTCGGGGCGCCGCCCTTCGTGGGAGAAGACCCCTTCCTCCCGGTCGCGGCTCTCGAACGAGGCCGAATCGTGGGCGATGACCATGTTGAATCCCACCCGCGAGAGCTGGCGGTGCCCGGGTAAGACCTCCCGCAGGACGTCGGGGTAGGTCACGTCCTGGTTGGCGTAGTCCTCCAGCACCCCGTCGCGGGTGCGCCGCAGGGCCTCGGCGAAGCCGGGTTGGCCGGAGAAATCGAGACGGTGGGCCAGGGTATTCATGAACATGCCGATGATCGAGGCGACCTCCGGTCGGGTCCGTCCGAGCACTTTCGATTCGATCACGAAGTCGGTCTCGCCGGTGTAGACGGCGAGCAGCATGCCGAGGGCGGTCAGGATCACCAGCGGCGTGGTGCTCGCCCGGGACCGGGCGAAGGCGCGGATCCGGGCGGTCTCCTGGGGGGAGAACCAGCAGGCCGCCTGCGCGGTGCCGCGCCCCGGAGCCGTCTGCCAATCGCCGTCCAGCACGAGCGGGGCCGGGAGCCCGGTCAGCCGCCGTCGCCAGTAGGCGAGCTGCCCGGCGATCGCCTCGCTCGTCGCGATCTGCTGCTGCCAGGCCGCGAAGTCCACGAACTGCACCGGCAGCTCCGGGAGGAGCGCCGGCCGGCCGGCGGCGAAAGCCTCGTAGAGGGTGGCGAGCTCGCCGCGCAGGACCTCGATCGACCAGCCGTCGCAGACCATGTGATTGAAGATGAACAGCAGCACGTGCTCCGTCTCGGCCAGCCGGACGAGATGGACGCGGACCATCGGCCGCGCGATGTCGAAGGCGCGGAGGGACTCCTCGACAGACAGGCGGCCCAGCTCCGCCTCCTGGACCTCTCCCCGTAGAAGGGTGAGATCGATCAGCGGGACCGCGAGCTGTCCGGGCGGATGGATCACCTGGCAGATCGTCCACGGCTCGTCGGCCGAGGGGACGAGGCCGGTACGGAGGGCCTCCTGGCGGCGCTCCAGCTCCCGCAGGCTGGCGAGGAGCGCCGTCAGGACCAGCGGAGTGGAGAAACGCACCGCGAAAACGAGATTGAAGTCTCCGGTGGTCCGGCCTCGGAGCGACTCCCAGCCCCATTGCTGATAGGTGCCCGCCGGCAGCGGCCCGCCGCGCGGTACTCGCGTGATCGGCGGCAGGGGCGGCAGCGGAGCCGGGGCCTTCCAGGAAACCGGCGCGGCCGGGGCGGGAGCCAGCGGCGGCGCTTGCGGAGACGGCCGCGGAATGGCCCGCCGTTGCCGGGGGATGGCTTTCAGCTCGGGAGGCTCGGGGAGGGAGGGCGGCTCTGCCATGACTGACGACGTGTTTAGAAGGACTGGAGCGCGGGGGGGTTGTAGATCACCCCACGCCCAGTTCAGGGAGGCTCATTTGGCGACTTCGGCTCCAGCGGCCCGGACCGCGAGGTTCGCGTCCACCACGAAATCGCGGACGAGATCGAAGCGGATGTCGAAGCCGGAGTGGCAGTTATCGCAGCCGAGCTGGCTCAGGACTTGGGCCGTGACCTTCTGCATGCTCTTCAGGTCAAAGGCGACGCGAGCCGGGATGGTGACTTTGACCTGATTGAAAAAGGCGGAGAGGTCAGTGAACCGATTTGCATCTGGGAACATCGTGCTTTCTCCTTCAAGACGGTTGTGTGGACGTTGAAAGGCTTCCCCCGAGAAAAGCGAAGCATGCTCCTATAGGCTAGGC
>DATAHG010000038.1:0-2742 GCA_036263295.1 Thermoanaerobaculia bacterium
TTCTTGAACTGCTTGAGGCGCTCTTTCTGCGCCACGCCGAAGCGCTGCTCCTCGTCCACGATCAGCAGGCCGAGCTTCGGGAACTGCATGTCTTTCGACAGCAGCCGGTGGGTGCCGACCAGGATGTCCACTTTTCCTTCGGCCAGCCGCTTCTTGATGTCCTTGACCTCTTGCGGCGAGCGGAAGCGCGAGATCATCTCGATGGTGATGGGGAAACCCGAGAAACGCTTGCGAAAGGTTTCGAGGTGCTGGTCCGCCAGGATGGTCGTGGGGGAGAGCACCGCCACCTGGTAGCCGCTGTCCACCGCCTTGAAGGCGGCGCGCATGGCGACCTCGGTCTTGCCATAGCCGACGTCGCCGCACAGCAGGCGGTCCATCGGACGCTCGCGCTGGAGGTCCTCGCGGATGGTGGCGATCGCTTCGAGCTGGTCGGGGCTCTCTTCATAAGGGAAGGCGGCCTCGAACTGGTGCAGCAGGTCGCTGTCGGCGAGCATCGCCGGGGCCTTGGCGATCTGGCGCTCGGCGTAAAGCTTGAGCAGCTCGCCCGCCATGTCGCGCATGCCGCTCTTGACCCGCGCCTTGGTGCGGTTCCAGGAGGTGCCGCCGAGTTGGTCGAGGCGCGGCGCTACCCCTTCGATGCCGCTGTACTTCTGGACCTGGTCGAGGCGGGAGAGGGGAAGAAGGAGCCGCTTGCCGCTGGAGTAGGCGATCTCCATCACCTCGGTCTCCAGGGCCTGGGACTCGGCCGCCGGACGCAGGGCCGGCGGCAGGGCGGCGGCGCCGTTGCCGTCCCCGCCGACCGAGCGCAGGGCGACGAACTGGCCGATGCCGTGGTCGCTGTGGACCACGTAGTCGCCGACCTTGAGGTCGCGCAGGCCGGAGAGGAACGGGCCGAAGCGGGCGTTGCGCCGGCCGGGGCGGCGCTGGAGCTTGGCCTGCGGCAGGAGCTGCTGCTCGCCGTAGACCACCACCCCCGCCACCGGCAGCCGGAAGCCGCGCTCCAGCTCGCCGGAGACGATCTCGACGCCGCCGCGGCCGAGCCGCACCTCGCGCGCCTCCAGCAGCTCTTCCATGCGCTGGCGGTGCCCCGGGGGGGTCACCAGGATGCAGCGCTCGCCGCGCGCCCGCGCCACGTCCACCTCCTGAGGGAAGCGCGGGAGCTGGCCGTGGAACAGGTCGGTCAGGGTGCCGCCAAAGTCGGCCGCCGCACTACCGTCGCGGGATCCGCCGCCGCTCATCACCAGGTCCCGGAGCCGAATGCCGGCGCCGGCCAAGGCCTCGCTCACCCAGCCCGCCGGCTGCTCCATCTCCTCGGGCGGCACGGCGATCCGCCCGTGGTCGAGGCGGGAGGCGTAGTCCCCCTGCAACCGCTCGGCGTGGTGGGTCACCTCGGCCTCCAGGGCCGGCGGATCGACCGCAAACAGAAGAGGATCCTTCATCAGGTCGAGCAGCGAGACCGTGCGGCTCGCGAGCAGCGGCAGGTAGTTCTCCCAGCCCGGGAAGCCGCCGCGGTTGCGCAGGGCCTCCAGCATGTCCTGGGCGTCCGGCCCCCAGTCGGCGTCTCCGCCGCCGGCCTGCTCGGAGAGCAGCAGGGCGAGGTCGCGCGCGTCGTCCACCCCGCCCGGGAACAGGAAGAGCGGCAGCAGGCAGACCGAATCCAGGGTGTCCTCGGAGCGTTGCGACTGCGGGTCGAACCAGCGGATCGACTCCAGGGTGTCGCCGAAGAAGTCGAGGCGGACCGGCGCGTCCTCGCCCGGGGGGAAGACGTCGAGGATGCCGCCGCGCACCGCGAAGTCGCCGACCTCGTAGACCAGGTCGGTGCGGCGGAAGCCATGGCGCAGCAGCCGCTCGGTCAGCGCCTCGGGGGAGTGGTCCTCGCCCGGCCGCACGGTGAGCGCGGCGGCGGCGAAGGCTTTGGCGTCGGGCAGGCGGCGGAACAGGGCGCGCGGGGTAGTGACCACCGTGGTCACCCGACCCGAGAGGATGCCGTCGAGCGCCACCGACTCCTGGGCCCGCACCAGCAGCGAGGTCTCGGCCTCCTGGTAGGGGGTGAGGGAGGGCGCCGGGAAGTAGAGCACCCCCTCCTCGCGGCCGAACAGGCGCGCCGACTCGATCCAGTGCAGGGCGTCGGCCTCGCGCGGCACCACCACCACCAGGGGGCGGCCGAGATCGCGCGACAACAGCTCTCCTACCCAGGCCGCCGCCGGCACGGGTAGACGCACGACATCTCCCAGACCCTCGCGCAGGGCCCGGTAGGGCGCGCTGGCGCGCAACGTCCGGGAGAGCTCCTCCCACACGCTCATGGGCGAGAGTCTATCTCCGATGTCGCCGGTAGGCGCGGCCGGGGCCCGCGGGCTTTCGGAAGTGGTAATCATCGATTCCTGAAATTGTAATGGTCCGGGTCTGGCGGGCTCCGCCTCCCGAGAACAACAACGATACCCGTTTTAGGATTTCCCCGTGTGTTACGCTCCCGACATCCTTTTTGTTCGTTCGGAGGACCTCACCCATGCCTGACCGTTACCCCCAGGAGGCCGTGCTGCGCGACGGCCGGCGTCTCCTCGTCCGTCCCTTCACTGAAAACGACGTCGATGGACTGTATGAATTCTTCACCCAGCGCCTGCCGCCGGAGGTTCGGCGCTTCGCCTGGGACCGCATCGACAACCGCGCCCTGGTCGAGAGCTGGGGGCGCGAGCTGGACTACTCCAAGGTCCTGCCCCTGCTCGCCCTCGACGGCAAGCGGGT
>DATAHG010000039.1:0-1970 GCA_036263295.1 Thermoanaerobaculia bacterium
TAAGCTAACGCTCCATGAGTCGTCTGACACGCAGGGAGTTCATCGCCGCCGCGGCCGCCATGGGTGCGACCTGGGCTTGCGCCGGGCGCCGGTCCATGCGCTCGCGCTCGCACTGGGTCGAGCGCCGCGACCTGTTCGCCGAAGGGGTTGCCTCGGGCGACCCCGGTCCGGACAGCGTCCTGCTCTGGACGCGCGCCTCCGCCGGGGGATCCGCGGAGGCCGTGCCGCTGACTGTGGAAGTGGCCGAGGATCCGGACTTCGAGCATGTGGTCGCCACGGCGCCTACCGTCGCCCTGCTGGCCGCCGATCACACCTGCCGCGTCCTGGTGGGCGGGCTGCGGCCGGCTCGCACGTACTGGTATCGGTTCCTGGACGAGGACGGCCGGGGCAGCCGGATCGGCCGCACCCGGACCGCGCCGGCCGACGACGATCCGCGGCCCGTGCGCTTCGCCTTCGTCAGTTGCCAGAATGTCTGCGAGGGGGCGCAGAACGCCTACCGGCGCATGATCTACGAGGATCGACGCGCCGCGCCCGACGATCAACTCGCGTTCGTGCTGCACCTCGGCGACTTCGTCTATGAGGTCGTGCAATACCCGGAGGACGTCCCCGGCGGACACCGCTACGATCGCCGTTTGCGCGACGCCGTCCGCTACCCCGCGGGTGAGAAGGTCTCGGGTTTTCGGGTGCCGGTCAACCTGACGGATTATCGCGTGCTCTACCAGGCCTATTTGCGGGATCCGGACCTGCAGGATGCGCGGGCGTGGTTTCCTTTCGTTCCGATGTGGGACAACCACGAGTTCTCGTGGCAGGGGTGGCAGTCGTTTCAGGTTTTCGACGGCAAGACGCGCCCGGCTCAGACGATCAAGGTGGCAGCCAATCAGGCTTGGTTCGAATACCAGCCGGCGCGGGTAGGCCAGGCGGGGGGCTCGTCACTCGAACGCTTCGCTGCGCCGCAGGTGCAAAACGTGCCGGTCGAGCGCTTCGACGAGCAGGGGCTCGGCCAGGAGCCGAACAACCTCGCCGCGATCGACAGTCTCACGGCTTATCGGACCTTGCGCTGGGGACGGTTCCTGGAGCTTCTGATCACCGATCAGCACACCTATCGCTCCGAGGTGCCCGATTCGCGGAAGGAGGCGCGGCCTCTCCAGAGCGGTGACTTCCCGGAGCTTGTGCCGGAGGAGGTCCTGGAGATCCTCGACGCCGGGCGGGCCTATGCGGATGGCAAGCCGCCGGAGACCATCCGGTACGGCGATATCAAGGTGCCGAACTTTCGCAGGGACGAGGCGCCGCAGACGATTCTTGGCGCCCGGCAGAAGTCGTGGTTTCTCGATCGATTGCGCGTGTCGAACGCGACGTGGAAGGTCTGGGGCAACTCCATGGGGACGCTGGACTGGCGCGCGGATCCGCAGAATCTGCCTCCAGGCCTGGGCAAGCCCTGGCCCGGTCCCGGTTATGCCTGCTTCGGCGGCGGGGGCGACTGGGCCACGGCCTACACCGAACGCGGCCAGATCTATGACGCGGTGCGCGAGGCCGGCATCACCGGGTTCGTGACTGTTTCGGGCGACCGGCATAGCTTCTGGGCGGGGCTCGCCGCGAAGTCGTTGCCGCCCGCCGCCTTCGAGCCGGTCGGCGCCGCATTCATCACCGGATCAATTTCCGCGTCTGGCTTGGTGGAGGCTTACGAGCATCGCTTCCCGCAGGAGCATCCGCTGCACGCGCTTTATATGTCCGAGGTCGGCGGCAAGAAGCAGCCGATGGTCAATCTGCTGCTGCACCACGGCGTGCGGACCTGCCTGGAGTACCAACAGAGCGGGGATGCCGAGAAAGCGCGCCGCCTTTCGAACCCGGATCTGGCGCCGCATCTGTCCTTTCTCGACATGGGTGGGCACGGCTATGCCACGGTGCGCCTGACCGCCGAAGCCGTCGAGTGCGAGTTCGTCTGCATCCCGCGGCCGCTCGAACGCAGCGCG
>DATAHG010000040.1:0-1709 GCA_036263295.1 Thermoanaerobaculia bacterium
CTGGATTGCGGTCCACCCCGATCAGCAGGGCAAAGGGATCGGCAGGCTGCTCCTCGAAGCTGCCGAGGCACAGATTGCCGAGGCCGGGCGGTCCCGCGTCTATATCGAGACCTCGACCCGGGGGCAGTACGCCGGCACCCGCGGCTTCTATCTCGCCTGCGGCTACGATCTCGCCGCCGAGTTGCCGGATTACTACGCGCCGGGCGATGGCAAGGCGGTGTTCGTCAAGGCGCTGGCGCCCGTCCTCCCCTGAGAGACGCTCCCGCGCAGCCTCTCCGCCGCCTTTCGCAGATCCGCCACGAACTGCCGCCGCGCCTCGGCCTGCAGGGACTCGTCCGGCATCCGCAGCAGCGCCGAGGGGTGCCAGGTCGCGAGCACCCAGGGCGCCCAGGGCGTCCCTTCGAAGACCTCGCCGCGCTGGCGGCTGATCCGGATCTGGCCGCCGAGGAGCGCCCGCGCCGCGGTCGAGCCAAGGCAGACGATCGCCTCCGGCCGGATCGCGGCCAGCTCCGCTTCAAGCCACGGCCGGCAGGCCGCCGCCTCGCCCAGCGTGGGCGTCTGGTGAAGCCGGCGCTTGCCGCGCGGCTCCCACTTGAAGTGCTTGACCGCGTTGGTCAGGTAGACCTCCTCGCGCGCGATCCCCACCTCGGCCAGCGCCTCCTCCAGCACCTGCCCGGCGGGGCCGACGAACGGGCGACCGGCGAGATCCTCCTGGTCGCCGGGTTGCTCGCCCACCAGCACCAGGCGGGCCTGGGCCGGCCCTTCTCCAAAGACTGCCTGGGTGGCCTTCTCGAACAGCGGGCAGGCGCGGCAGGTCTGGGCTGCCGTGGCGAGGGAGGGCAGCGAGGGGTTGGCCGGAGGGAAGTAGTCGCGGGCCTGGGGGCGTTGCGCGGCCTCGATCATCGCCTCGACCCGGCCCGGGGCGGCCTGGAGGAGGTCCGGGATCAGCCGCGTCTCCGGCAGGGTCGCCCAGTGGCGCACCGGCATCTCGGCCCGCATCGCCTTGAGCTTGATCCGGGCGGGGTTGAAGATGCTGGCGTAGTAGGTGCGCCAGAGGTCCTCGAGTTGGTCCTCCTCGGGAGCGGCGGCGCGCGGGAGGCCCGGCCCGATCCGCAGCTCGCCGCCGTCCCAGTGCGCCGAGCCGTCCGGGGTGAGGATCGACCAGCGCTGGACGCCGAAGCGCTCCGCGAAGAAGGGCGCCACCCGCTCGACGATCCGGTGGTCCGGGCGGTGCCAGGCGACATACAGCTCGCCGGCCTCGTCGCATACCTGTCGGAAGCGCACGAACGCCTTCATCTTGTGGCTGTCCCGCCGCACGGCTTTTTCCATGAGGAGGAGGCGGCGAACGTCGTCGTCCACCTCGTCTTCGAGCAGGCCGGGCTCGCCCTGCCTGAGGCGCCCGAGGCGCCAGAGCACCCGGTAGAGATGCCCCCAGCGATCCGGATCGCGGTGGCAGGCCACGGCGCGGGCCAGCTCGACGAAGCGGCGGGGGACGCGGAAACCCGCGGCTGCGGGTTCCTCCTCACCGACGACTGGCGCCGGAGAGAGCCCCGGGAGCAGCTCCTGCTCGGGCTCCAGGGCGTCGGACCAGACCAGCCCGTCCGGCGCCGCGCCTTCGGCGAGCAGGCGGCGGGCAGCCCGGCGCCAGCTCTCGAAAGCCGGCTCGATTTCGATGCGCCTCATAGCTCGCCGGAGAGCGCGGATTCCTG
>DATAHG010000041.1:0-3093 GCA_036263295.1 Thermoanaerobaculia bacterium
CAGCCCTCCGAACCTGAGCTCTACCGGACGCATGGCGGAGGACCCGTGGCCGAGGCGTGGAGGCGCGGGGCGATGCCGCCCCGCGGCGCCTCAGATCTCCCGATACAACCAGCGCCGCAGCGGGTTCACCCGCTCGGCGACGCTCTTCCAGTCGGGCTCGATCAGCCAGAGGGCCGCCGAGACCGAGGAGAGCAGCGAGTTGCCGTCCTGGGGGGTGAAGCAGAAGCCGTAGACCTCGCGCTTGCGCCGCACGGCGAGGGTCGGCATCACCGCCACGGTCTGCGAGAGGATGCGCCCGTAGTAGCCGTGGTCGCGGCCGAAGCTGAAGATCAGGTTGGCGTAGCGCTTGTCGGTCACCGCCACCCGCGGGTTGTCCTTGAGGCGCTGCTTGACCTCGTCGGCCGTCATGTCGCGGGTCAGGTCCAGATTGAACCAGATCGAATGCATGTACTGGGTGTTGAGCTTGGTGGCGCTGGAGAAGAGGTTGAAATCCTTGTTCAGCGTCTCGAACAGATGGTGGGCGTCGCGGGCATGGTGCGTCCCGAACTCCGGGTCGTCGTGCTTGCCCACGTAGGGGGCCGGGATGAAACTGTCGGCCTGGGTGATGTCGTTCGCCCGCCGCATGCAGACGAAGGTGCCCTTGTCCAAACAATACCCGGCGTCGCCATCGTCACAGATCGTCTTGATCAGAGTGGTGATGTTGTGGGTATTGCAGGAGACGATCTGGAGGAAGCGGTCCTCCCCCGCCACCAGGGTCTCGTCGTTCACGCCGCGGGCGTAGGGCTTGCCGAAGCCGAATTCACTCCCCTGGGCGAGGAAGCCCTTGGGACCGCTCAGCCCCTCGTAATAGCGCTCCTTGTTCTCATTGCCCGCCGGAGTGCAGTCGATCACCACCGTCGCCCGCTCCAGGGCGTCCCGCGACTCCAGGCTCACCTCGTGCCCCATGCGCTCGAACTCGCCGCGGACATCGTCGTCCACCGCCAAGTGGGCGCCCCGCGCGATCAGGTGGTTGAGCCGGGACCGGTCGGACGCCAGGGGGGTCCGTTTGTGGAAGGTGACCTCGTCGATCCCCATCTTGTCCCGAAAGTCGGTGAACAGCCCGAGCAGGGGCTCGCCGATCGTGCCCGTGCCCACGATGTGGACGATCTTCTTCATGTTCCCTCTCTCGAAAAACGTTGACGTGCGCTGCAGGATGAGCAGGTGTGGCCTGTGCCGGACCGACCCTGGAGACTAGCACACCCTCTGCCAGATCGGCACATACAGGGGCACGCCCCTTGCAGCAGCTCCGAACGGGACGGCACTCCCCTTTGGGTCAGACCGAAGGGGTCAGTCCGCCGGGTTGCCGTCCCCGACATCCCCGTGCTTCCCGCCTCCCCGCCATTCGGGGTCCCGGCGCGCGAAGCTGTCCAGCTCCCGCGGGACCTCGATCAGCGTGCGGGTCACCGCGGGATCGCAGATGTCGTTTTCGCACTCGTAGGTATAGACGTTCCACTCGTCCCGGCGGCCGAAACCGGAGAGGGTCTGATAAGTGTTGCAGTTGCCACATTTGACCGAGATGTTCCGGATGTTGACGCGTTCGCTCATGAGTCACTTCCTCCGTCATCCATCATCCCATCCTGGCCTGGGGATTGCACATAGATGCGTGGCTATGAGCTTCTTTAAAGATCTCATCCGGGCAGCCTCGTTTCCGGCCGCCCTCCTGATCGCGGCCGGCGCTACCGCGCAGACCGCGCCGCCACAGGATCCCTCGGCCTACGGCGAGTTCGGGGAAGAGGTCTCGGTCGGCTACGTCCTGGTGCCGGTCGTGGTACGGCAGGGCGCGGGTTACGCCAAAAACCTGGATGCCGATGACTTCCGCCTGCTGGTAGACGGCAAGCCGGTGAAGATCGAGACCTTCGAGAAGCGGGCGGAGGCGCCGGCGAGCGTGGTCTTCCTGCAGGACCTGTCGGGCAGCATGGCGAACGCCGGCAAGCTGCAGACCAGCCAGCAGGTGGTGCGCTATTTCCTGGACCGCGCCCTGCCGGGCGACGAGTACGCCATCGCCAGCTTCGCCGGGATCGGCATGCAGGTAGACGTGCCGTTCACCAGCCAGCTCGGGCCGGTGCGGGAGGCGGTCGCCACCTGGACGCCCTACGGCACCACGGCCCTCCACGACGCGGTGGCCGAGGTGCCGAAGATCTCACTCGAAGGGCGCAACCCGAAGCGCTTCGCCATCCTGGTCACCGACGGGGTGGACAACGCCAGCCGCGTGACCCCCGAGCAGGCCCGCGAGATCGTGCGCGAGGCGCAGCTCCCGGTCTACGTGCTGGGGCTGCAGTCGGGGGACACGACCACCCTCGACGCCGAGGGCAAGAAGCTCTACCGCTACTCGGACGTGCTCAACCTGCTCGCCTTCACCTCGGGCGGGCGCTACTACTCGATTTCGAACCCCGAGGACCTGGCAAAGGCGCTGGCTGCCATTCAGGACGACCTGCGCCACCAGTATGTCCTCGGATTTTCGACCGGCGATGGCCGGCCGATCTGGCGCAATCTCCGCGTCGAAGTGGAGGGGCGGCGACGCCCCGTCCTCTTCCGGCGCGGCTACAAGGGAACGCCGCCCGCCGGCTCTTGAGGCCGGGCGGCCGAGACGACCAACAAGGAGAACCCGATGAAGCCAACGAAGAAGATTCTCTGGCCCGTTGCCTTTGCCCTGATCCTGGCTGTGGCCACCACCGGCTGCGCCACCAAGAAGTACGTCAAGCAGGAGACCGGCGCCGTGAGCACCCGGGTCGATGAGGTCGAGGGGCAGGTCGAGCAGGCCCAGACCCGTCTCAACACGCATGACCAGCAGATCGGCGAGGCTTCGCGGACCGCGCAGGAGGCTCTCCAGCGCGCCAAGGAGGCCGGCAAGCTGGCCGAGGGCAAGTTCCTCTACGAAACCGTGCTGACTGACGAGAAGGTCAAGTTCGGGTTCGACATGTCGGAGCTCTCGGACGAGGCCCGCGCCGCGCTCGACCAGTTCGCCAGCCAGCTCAAGCAGGAGAACAAGAGCGTCTACATCGAGATCCAGGGCCACACCGACAGCGTCGGCTCGGACAAGTACAACGAGGAGCT
>DATAHG010000042.1:0-12550 GCA_036263295.1 Thermoanaerobaculia bacterium
ATGGCCTTCTCCGCCGGCACCGGCCCGGTCTCCCAGGGGGCGAGCCCGCCATCCCCCGCGCGGGCCACCAGCTCGATTTGGAGGCCGTCAGGATCGAGGAGGCTCAGCACCTCCTCGTCGAACCCTGCCCGGGTCCGCGGCGCTTCGGCCGCGACGCCGTGCCTGTCCAGGCGCTCCTGCCAGTAGCCGAGCGAACCCTCCGGCACCCGGAACGAGGTCACCGTGGCCTGGCCGGCTCCGTGCCGCCCCCGCCGGGCCCCCGGCCAGGGGAAGAAGGTCAGGATCGTGCCGGGCTGCCCCAGCTCGTTACCGTAGTAGAGGTGGTAGGTGCCGGGGTCGTCGAAGTTAATGGTCCGTTTGACCAGCCGCAGCCCGAGGGTGCCCGTATAGAAATCGACGTTGGCCTGCGGGTCGCCTGCCATCGCGGTGACGTGGTGGATGCCGGTGATCTTCTTGTCCTGAATGTTCATTTCCGCCTCCTGACAGAATCCGTTCTAACAAGTATCGGAGCGAAAAAACTACAGCCTCTCTCTCGCCTCTTCGAGCAGCTTCACCAGGCTTCCGAGCTTCCCCTCTCCGAGGTGGCCCAGCAGCCTGCGCAGAACCTGCTCGACCGGATCGTCCAGCTCGGCCAGGAGATCCAGGCCGGCCTGGGTGATCCGGGCTCGCACGACCCGCCGGTCGGTCTCGTCCCGCAACCGCGTGACGAGGTGACGCGCCTCCAGGCGGTCCAGCAGCCGGGTGACGTCCGGCCCGGGGCTCACCAGCCGTTCGCCGATCTCGCCGCAGGTCAGGGACTCTTCCCCGGCGCCCCGCAGGATCCGCAGGGCGTTGTACTGGGCCGGCGTCAGATCGTGGGGCTTCAGCTCCCGCCCGATGGCGAGAAGCAGCAGGCTCGCCGTGCGCTGGAGGTTGAGGAAGGCCTCTTCCTCCCGGTTCGCGAACGGCCTGGCCTGCCGGATCTCGGCTTCCAGACCCGCGCTGTCGTTTTGCCCTTGGCTCATGTGCTCCGTTCCACCGGGATCTCCCGGCGTTCGCCTGTTGCAACAATCTTTGTCGAGCAGGATATTCCAGGGGGAGATCTTCAGGAGAGAGGCCGGGGTCCATTCAGGACCCCGGCCGGGACAGGGCGCCTCAGCTCAGGGGGCAGCCGAGGTTGTTGTCCGCGTCCAGCTCGGAGGCGAGATCGAGCATGGTGTCGCGGTTGTTGCTGGTGAGGGCCGCGTTGACGTCGGCGACGATGTCGGCGGCGGTGCGGGTGTAGTCGACGCCGGGGTGGGCGGCGTTGAGGAGGGCCGCCGTGGCGGCGCGCAGGAGGATCTTGGCCGCGCCCAGCGTGCCCGGTCCACCGCCGCCCTGGAGCGACTGCAGCAGGGTCGCCGAGCCGAGGGACGGGAAGGCGCTCGCGCCGCTGAAGACGCTGACCGTGGTCTGGCTCGGGGACAGACCGGCCGCCGTCCAGGAGTCGGTGTGGTTCTTCCAGTAACCGGGAGTGCAGCCCTCGTCGCCGGTCACCGGCAGCGGCGGCGGGGTCGCCGGCAGGGGGAGCCGCAGGGCGCCAAGGATCCAGAGGAGCGAGTCGGGATTCTGGTTCACCGGCTCGGAGACGAGTTGGACGGTGACCGAAGCCGCGCCGGCCGGAATGGTGATCGGGTAGGTGTCGGAGTCGAAGGAGCTCCCGTCGGAGCCGTCCAGGGTGTTGACGCGGCTCGGCTCGTTGCTGATGTCGATGCGGTCCGGCCGGGTCGCCTCGCCGTCGCCCGCGAAGATCGTCAGGCCGGCCGCCCGGGCCGCCGCGGTCGAGTTGAACTGGAAGACCACCGGGGTGGTGACCCGCGTGCCGCCCGGCGTCGGATCGGCGCCGTAGGCGAAGTCGAGGCCGTCAAAAACCAGCAGGCGGTAGTTGGCCGGATCGGCCGGATCGGTGTAGATCACAAGCAGCCCCGCGCCGTCGAGATGGAAAAGATTGCTCGCCACATTGCCGTCGGCCACGGCGAAGGTCTGGGAGCCGGTCCCCCGGGCCTGCACGATCGAGGTGACGTCGGCCAGGAAGCCGATGTTGTTGATCGGGCCGCCGGCCGAGGCGGGCTGCTGCTCGGTGCCGATGATGGTGCCCGTCACCAGGTTGCCGTCGAAGCGCAGGACCTGGTCCTTGTAGGGTTGGCTGGGGATGGTGCAGACCCCGCCGCTCTGCGGGCAGGGGCGGTCGCGGCCGACCCAGTAGAGCAGGGCGGCCTGGACGTTGCCACCGATCTGGACCGTGAGGTTCCGGCTGCCGGAGCCGAGCCCTTCCAGTCCGACTCCGCCCCGCGCCAGCGAAAGTCCGGTCCCCTGAATATCCAAAGCGACATTCAGCGGCGTTGCCTGCAGAGCCGGAGCCAGCAGGGCCACAAAAAACAGAGCGAACACGCACAGCTTGCGTCCCAGGTTGGGATGCCTCATCGAAGGTCCTCCTTGTCGAGTTGAAGAAAATTGTTGAAGAAACGTCTCTCTCGGGGAGGGGGAAAGGCCGCTCCGGCCTCCGGGGTAGAGTTTCCCGTCAGGATCCGGCGCGGTGGCAAGTCGATTTCCCCAGTTTGAGCTCATCGGCAACTCTCCCGGGGTTTTCGGCGGCCCGGCTATCTCTCGCGAGACCCTGGGCTTTGCGGCCCCACCTCACGGCGGGTGTGCCTTTGTCGGTACCTCAGAGTGTGTCAGTCGTGATCCAGCCCCGACAACGCTCTGCGGAATCTGCACAAAGCATGCCTTATTAATACTTTCTTGCCTATATCTAGAAGCAGGCTCACGCTCCGGTCTTGCGATCGTAGGGGATGATGTTCTCCCACTCGGACGAGTCGGAGCGGGCGACCACCGCCACGACCGGCTCGGTGTCGCTGGCATTGAAGACCTCGTGGGGGATGCCGGGCTCGATGTAGATGAAGTCGCCGGCCTCGTTCTCGACGACCTGGGCGAGGCCGGGTCCGTACTCATGGCGCACCTTCCCCTGGAGGATGTAGAGCATCACTTCGAAATCGACGTGGATATGCGCCGCGGCCACGCCGCCGGGCGGGATGGTCGCGACGTTCATCGAGAGCTTGCGGGCGCTGACGTTCTTTTCGGACAGCCCGGATTTGTACTGAATTCCGTTCCATCCCCGGACGGTCCCGCCGCCCCGGATGACGAAGATCCCGTCCCCCCCTTCCACCACCTGTCTGAGGTCCTGCGCATTGTCGGCCATGGTCTTCCTCCTCTCTTCAAGCCCGATTCTATCCAGTGGTAGCATGCCCGGGTGACGAATCCGCTCATCCTTTTCGCCGGTCTGACCCTGCTTGCCGTCCCGGGCCTGGCGGCCGCCATTCCGGCCGCGCCCGCGCCTCGGCCCGCGCCTCAGGAAACTCCGCCGCCCCAGGCGGAATTCGACGCCGCGGCGGCGGAGCGCTTCGCCTCCCTCGCCCTCGCCTGCGTCCACAAGGAATACCCGAACAAGATCTCGCACGTGCTCAACGGCGACGCCGACGTCAAGCCGCCGCGCGAGCTGACGCCGTCCTTCTATGGCTGCTTCGACTGGCACTCCGCGGTACACGGCCACTGGCTGCTCGCCCGGCTGGCGCGCCGGTTCCCGGACGCGCCGTGGGCGGCCCGCGCCCGCGAAGCGCTCGCCCGCAGCCTGACGCCGGAGAACATCGCGGCCGAGGTGCGCTATCTGGAGGGGGCGGGCCGGGCGACGTTCGAGCGGCCGTACGGCCTCGCCTGGCTGCTCCAGCTCGACGCCGAGCTGGCCGAATGGAACGATCCCCAGGCGAGCGCCTGGGCGCAGGCCCTCGATCCGCTCGCCCGCGCCGCGGCGGCCCGCATCCGCACCTGGGCCCCGAAGCTCACCAACCCTATCCGCACCGGCGAGCACAACCAGACCGCCTTCTCGTTCGGCCTGATCCTCGACTGGGCCCGCCAGCAGGGGGACCGCGAGACCGCGGCGCTCCTGGAGACGCGCATCCGCGACCTCTATCTCAAGGACCGCGCCTGCCCGCTCGCCTACGAGCCGTCGGGCGAGGACTTCCTCTCGCCCTGCATCGCCGAGGCGGACCTCGTCCGCCGCGTCCTGCCGCCGGCCGAATTCGCGGCCTGGCTCGGCACCTTCCTGCCCCAGGTGCCGCGCGACGGCCGCGGCGACTGGCTCGCCCCCGGCGTGGTCAGCGATCCGACCGACGGCAAGCTCGCCCATCTCGACGGCCTCAATCTGAGCCGGGCCTGGATGCTCGAAGGGATCGCCGCCGGCCTGCCGGCGCGGGATCCGCGCCGCCCGGCCCTGGCCGCCGCGGCGCGCATGCACCGCGAGTCCGGCCTGCGCGCCGTGACCGGGGAGCATTACGAGGGCGGCCACTGGCTGGGCAGCTTCGCGGTCTACCTGGTGACCGGACGCGGTCTCCCCGCGCCGGCGTCCACCCCCTCGCGCTGAATCCCCGCCCTGCCCGGAGGGGCCGCCCCGGCCCCTCGATTCTCCGCCCATTCGAAGGCTTTTTTCTTCCGGCTGACGGCGGCCGGATTGAAATAGGCAATCTCCTTGTGCTAACACTCTCCAGGCCGGACCTCTGAGGCAGCCAATTCTGGTAACGTCTTGCCACCACAAGATTTAGCTGGAAGTGGTCCGCTCGTCGCCCGTTTTCACTCACGAGTGCCATCGAGGTTCGTCAGGCCTCGAAAATGCTCGACCCTGGACGAACCTTTCGTCCTCGATCCGGAGAGCCATGAGCCGACACACCCATCGACCCCGCGGCGGCCCCGACCTGTCGGGACACGGCCAGCAGCTCGGATCGCTGATCAAATCCGCGCGCGACATCATGCGCAAGGACAAGGGTCTGAGCGGCGAGCTCGACCGGCTGCCCATGCTCACCTGGATCCTGTTCCTCAAGTTCCTCGACGACACCGAGGCGATCCGGCAGGAGGAGGCGGCGCGGGCCGGGGCGATCTATCCGCCGACCATCGAGCCGCCCTACCGCTGGCGCGACTGGGCCCGGACGCTCACCGGCAGCCAGCTCCTCGACTTCCTCCACCAGGAGAGGACGGTGCGGCCGGACGCCACCCGCGGCCCTGGACTGTTCACCTATCTGCGCTCCCTGCGCAGCGCCGACGGTCAGGACCGCCGCGACGTCATCGCCAGCGTCTTCCGCGGCGTCACCAACCGCATGGTCAACGGCGATCTGCTGCGCAGCGTGATCGACAAGGTGGACAGCATCCACTTCCACTCGTCGAACGAGATCCACGCCCTGAGCCGCCTCTACGAATCGATGCTCCGCGAAATGCGCGACGCGGCCGGCGACTCCGGCGAGTTCTACACGCCGCGCGCGGTCGTCCGCTTCATGGTCGAGGTCACGGCGCCCCGCCTGGGCGAGACCGTGCTCGATCCGGCCTGCGGCACCGGCGGCTTCCTGGTCGAGACCTTCGCCCATCTCGCGCCGCAGTGCCGGAACGCCGAGGAGGAGCGCATCCTTCAGGAGAGGAGCATCTTCGGCCAGGAAGCGAAGGCGCTGCCCTACCTGCTCTGCCAGATGAACCTCCTGCTCCACGGCCTCTCCTACCCGCAGATCACCTACGGCAACTCGCTCGCCGCGCCGCTCGAATCGATCGCGGAAGAGGACCGCGTCCACGTCATCCTTACCAACCCGCCGTTCGGCGGCGAGGAGGAGCCGGGGATCCTCAAGAACTTCCCCGAGGACCTCCGCAACTCGGAGACCGCCCTCCTCTTCCTCCAGCTCATCATGCGCAAGCTCCGGCCGGACGGCCGCGCCGCCATGGTGGTGCCCGACGGGATGCTGTTCGGCAACAAGGTGAGCGCCCGCATCAAGCACGCCCTTCTCCGGCAGTTCAACCTCCACACCATCGTGCGGCTGCCGCGCGGCGTTTTTCTGCCTTACACGGCGATCTCCGCCAACCTTCTCTTTTTCGACAGCTCCGGCCCGACGCGGGAGATCTGGTACTACGAGCAGCCCCTTCCGCACGGCCGCAGGTACACCAAGACCCGGCCGATCCAGGACGCCGACCTCGCCGAGTGCCGGGCCTGGTGGAGCCAGCGGGTCGAGAACGAGCGCGCCTGGCGGGTGCCGGTTTCCGAGGTGCTGCGCACCGACGAGGGTCACCTCTCGGTCAATCTCGACGTGAAGAACCCGCACCGCGAGCCCGAGCCCGAGCAGCTCCCGCCGCGGGCCGTGCTGGCGAACCTGCTCGGCAAGGAGAAGAAGATCGTCAGCCTGCTCCACGAGCTCGAGCCGCTCCTGGAACCCGGCCGATGACGGCGCGGCACCAGCCGATCGGCCAGGTCCTCACCCGCTCGACCGACTGGGTGAGCCTGGACCCGAACCGAAATTACAAAGAGGTGACCATCCGCCTGCACGGCCAGGGTCTGATCCTGCGCCGCGAGGTGCCGGGCAGCGCCATCTCCGGCCGCCGGCTGCGGGTGCGCAGCGGCCAGTTCGTCCTGTCGCGCATCGACGCCCGGCACGGCGCCTCCGGCCTGGTGCCGCCCGAGCTCGACGGCGCCATGGTCAGCCACGACTTCCCGGCCTTCGATATCGACCCGAAGCGGCTCTTCCCCGCCTATCTCGAATGGTGGAGCCGCAGCCGCGAGTTCGCCGAGATCTGCCGCCGGGCGAGCGAGGGGACGACCAACCGCGTCCGCCTCAAGGAGGACAAGTTCCTCGCTTCCGAAATGCCCCTGCCCGGGCTCGCCGAGCAGCGCCGGGTTGTCGCCCGCATCGATCAGATCGCCCCCCGCATCGAGGAGGCGCGCGCCTTGCGCCGCGGCTCGCGGGCCGACCTCACGGCCCTGCTGGCCGCCGTCCTGCGCGTCGCCTACGACGAGGCGTGGGGGCTCGCCGGCCGCACCGAGCCGCTCGGCAGCCTTTGCCGCCAGATCACCGACGGCGCCCACCGCACGCCGCGCTACGTGGCCGAAGGGGTGCCGTTCCTCTCGGTCAAGGACGTCTCCTCCGGGGAGATCCGCTTCGACCAGACCCGTTTCATCTCCCCCGAGCAGCACGCCGAGCTGTCGCGGCGCTGCCGGCCCGAGCGCGGCGACGTCCTGCTCACCAAGATCGGCACTACCGGCCTCGCCAAGGCGGTGGACGTGGACCGCGAGTTCAGTCTCTTCGTCAGCCTCGCCCTGCTCAAGCTCGACCGCTCGCGGCTGGATCCCGAGTTCGCCGAGCACATGCTGAACTCCCCGCCGGTGCGGAAGTGCTCGCGGGCCGGCACCCGCGGCGTCGGCAACCAGAACCTGGTGCTCACGACGATCCGCGAGCTGCCCATCCCGGCTCCCCCTCTCGCCGACCAGCGCCGGATCGCCGACGGGATCCGGACGATCCGGGGCCGGCTGGAGATCCTCGCGAGCTTTCAGGAAGAGACCAGCACGATTCTCGACGGGCTCCTCCCCTCGATCCTGGACCGCGCGTTCCGCGGCGATCTCTGAGAGGCGGGCAGCTTTGTAAAAGGGTAAATGAGGCTTCGCGCCGCCGCGAGGATTCAAGCTCTCCTCAAACGGCAAAAACCTCAGGGACCGCAGGAACGAGTCCCTGAAGCCCTTGAGGTTTTTGTTGTCCGGTTGAGAATGGGGGGGAGCTGGCGGGGGCTCCGGACAGCGAGCCCCCGGTTTGCCTTGAAGGTCTGCCCTTAGCGGACGGCGCCGCGGCGGAACAGGTTGACGATCGCCAGAAGAACGACCGCCCCGAGAAGCGAGATGAAGAGACCCGAAAGACTGAAGTCTCCCTGGGTGATGCTCCCGGTCCCGAAGAGGGGGGCGAGGAGCAGGCCGGCGAGCAGCGCGCCGACGATGCCGACGATGATGTTGAGCAGGACGCCCTGCTGAGCGTTGGTCCGCATGATGATGCTGGCCACCCAGCCAATCAGACCGCCGACGACGAGCATGATAATCAGGTTCATGATACGTTTCCTCCTTGTCGTGAGACTTGGTTAGGTATCGTTCTTGGCCTCCCGGTTCAGGTAGAAAAGCAACGTCCGTGCCAAACCCCCGTTGGCATCCGCTGTTCCGGTCGGTCCTCTTCCTGATCGCGTTCATCCTGGTCCAGGCCGCCGCCACCCTGCTGGTCGCCTTTGCCGGAAATCTCCTCGGCCGAGAGGGGGGCTACGATCCGCTCGGCGCCTCGTACCTGATCGTGTTCGCGGTGACGGCTCCCCTCCTCCTCTTCGTGACCCGGGTCTTCGTGCGGCACCTCGACCGCCGCGACCTCGCCAGCCTCGGCGCGCGCTGGCCCGACGGTGGCCGGCCGCGCGCCCTGCGGCAGAGCCTGACGGTCCCGGTCTCGACCCTCGGCCTGGTGGCCGCCTGGGCCGCCCTGGTCTCTTGGCTGGGCGACCTCCACTTCGAACGCCTGAGCGGGGACTTCCAGCATGGGTTGTCCTGGCTGCCCGGTCCGGTCGGCAGCGTGGGACTGCTGGTCCTGATCCTTCTGGGATTCCTGATCCAGGGGGGAGTCGAGGAGTGGGTGATGCGGGGCTATATCTACCGGGCGCTCAAGGAGCGCTGGCCCTGGTGGGTCTCGGCCCTGGTCTCCGCCGGGCTGTTCTCGGCTCTCCACGCCCTCAACCCCGACGTCTCCGGGGTGGCCCTCTTCAACATTGTGCTGGCCGGGGTGCTCCTCGCGGAGCTGGTGGAGCGCAGCGGCAGCCTGTGGAGCGCGACGCTGGCGCACGGGGTCTGGAATTTCGCGATCGCCTGCCTGGTTTCGCTGCCGATCAGCGGAGTGCCGTTCTTCCGGGTCTTCGACGCCTCGATCGCCGGGCCGGACCTGGTGACCGGCGGCGCTTTCGGCCCCGAGGGTAGCCTCCTGCTCTCCGGGCTCGCCCTGGTGCTGATCGCCCTGCTCTGGCCCCGCCGGCCGGCGCGGGTCGCCGAGGCTCAGGCTTCAGTCGAAGCCGAAGTGCCGATCCCCAGCACGATCTTGCCGAACACCGACTCCCGCCCCAGCGTGCCGTAAGCTTCCGCGATCTGCTCGAAGGGAAAGACCCGGTCGATCACCGGGCGCAGGCGGCCGTCCTTGAGCCGCGGCAGGGCGAAGGCCGAGAAGTCGGCGACCAGATGGGCCTTCTCCTCGCGCGAGCGGGCTCGCAGCACCGAGCCGAGCACCCGCAGCCGGCGCCGCAGCACCGGGCCGAGGTCGAGATCGACCCGGGCGCCCGCGGTCAGTCCGATCAGCACCAGGCGGCCGCCGTCCCGCAGGGCGGCGAGATGGTTGTTGAGCTGCGGTCCGCCGAGCAGATCGAAGACGAGATCGACGCCCCGCCCGTTGGTGGCCTCCCGCACCTGCTGCGCGAGGTTGGGCCCCGCCAGGCAGACCTCTTGAACGCCCAGGGTCCGCAGCCGTTCCAGCCGCTCGGAATCGCGCCCCGAGGCGATGACGCGGGCCCCCAGCTCGCGGGCGAGCTGCACCGCGAAGGTCCCCATGCCGCCGGTGGCGCCGGTGATCAGCACGGTCTCGCCGGCCTGGAGCTTCCCCTCGGCCACGAGGTTGGTCCAGGCGGTGATCCCGGCTTCCGGAAGGGCGGCGCCTTCGAGGTAGGAGAGATTGTCGGGGAGGGGCATGAGCTGCCCGGTCGGGATGGCGGCGTGGGTGGCGTGAGCCCCTCCCGCCAGGAGGGCCATCACGCGCTGGCCGGGCTGCCAGAGCCCGGGCGCTTCCACCCCGACGATCCGCCCGGAGCACTCCAGGCCCGGCACCTCGCTCTCCCCTTTCGGGGGTGGATAGTGGCCGCGGACCTGGAGCAGATCGGCGTGGTTGAGGCCCGCCGCCTCGACCGCCACGAGGATCTCCCCGGCCCGGGGGACCGGATCGGGAAGGTCCCCCAGGCGAGGCACCGCCGGCTGGCGGTCGGACGGCAGGGTGAGGGCGCGCAAGCGGCTAGTGAGTGCCGACCGGACGCACCTGCGGCACCGGTTTCGGGTCGGGCTCGCCGAACACCCCTTCCGGCTTGAGGGCCCGGGCCTTCAAGCCCAGGATCCCCTGCTCCAGCCAGGAGTGCTTGCCGTCGAGCACCTTGACGCCGACCCGGTACTTGCGGTTGTCGTCGTTGGCCCACAGGTCGCGGAACAGTTTGGTGATGTGGCGGCGCGAGTTGCGGCAGAACAGGTCGGCCAGCTCGGCGGCGTTGGCCGCCTCCGGGTGGCCGGCGTCGGCCATGGCCTGGGCCCGCGAGACCGAGGACGCCATCGCGAACAGCTCGTTGGCGACGTCGACCAGGCGGAACAGGAAAGCCTGCTTGTTCTGCAGCCGGCCCTGGAAGACCACCATGCCGTGGAAGATCTGGCGCGACAGCCGGCGGGTGTTGCGCTCGACGAACCGCAGGTGCGTCGCGAGGTCGCCGAACTCGGCGTAGCGCGGCCACTGCCCCCAGCCCAGCCACCGGGTGGGATACCAGGAGGCGTAGAAGGCGGTCATCTGCGGGATCGCCGAGAGCTTGTCGGAGACGCTCTTCTCGGGATCGATCATGGCGCCAGCCACCTGGAGGTGCTTGTCCACCGCCTCGCGGGCCATGAAGAGGTGCATGATCTCGCTCGAGCCCTCGAAGATCTTGTTGATGCGGTAGTCGCGCATGATGCGCTCGACCCCGATCGGCTCCTCGCCGCGGGCCGCCAGCGAGACCTCGGTCTCATAGCCCCGGCCGCCGCGGATCTGCATGGTCTCGTCGACGATCTCCCAGGTGCGGTCGCTGTTCCACTCCTTGCAGGCCGCCGCTTCCAGGCGGATGTCGTAGCCGCCGCGGTCGGACATCTCGGTCGCGAGGCTGGCGATCGACTCCATGGCGAAGGTGGTGGCGGCCATGTCGGCGATCTTGTGGGTGATCGCCTCGTGCTTGCCGATCGGCTTGCCCCACTGCACGCGCTCGCTGCCCCAGCGGCGGCAGATCTCCAGGCAGATCTTGGCGGTGCCCACCGAGCCGTTGGGGATCGAGAGGCGGCCGTCGTTCAGGGTGGTGAGGGCGATCTTGAGGCCCTTGCCCTCGGCGCCGATCAGGTTTTCCGCCGGCACCCGCACGTTCTTGAACGTGATCACCGCGTTGGCGAGCGCCCGCAGGCCCATGAAGTGGCAGCGGTGCTCGATCTTGACGCCCGGCCAGTCGGTCTCGACCACAAAGGCGCTGATCTTCTTGTTCTTGGGATCGCGGGCCATGACGACGAGGAGCTTGGCCAGGGTGCCATTGGTACACCAGAGCTTCTCACCGTTGAGAAGGTAGTCGCCTTCCGGCGTCTTCTCGGCGGCGGTGAGGAGCCGGGCCGGGTCGGAGCCGACCTGCGGCTCGGTGAGCGCGAAGGCCGAGATGTCCCCCTTGGCGCAGCGCGGTAGGTACTTCTGCTTGAGCGCGTCCGAGCCGAACAGCTTCAGAGGCTGGGGGACGCCGATCGACTGATGGGCGGAGAGGAGGGCCGAGAGGTTGCCATCGACGCTCCCCAGGAGCTGCATGATCTTCTGGTACTCGACATTGGTGAAACCCAGCCCGCCGTATTTCTTCGGAATCTTCATGCCGAAGGCGCCGAGCTTGCGGAGGCCGTCCACGACCTGCTCCGGATACTCTCCGGTGGCGTCGATCTGCACCGGATCGACGTGATCGCGGAGGAACTCCTTGAACGCGTTGTAGAAGGCCGCGAACTCGGCCCGCTCCTCGGCCGGCCTGGGGAACGGGTGAATCAGATCCAGACGGAAATTACCGAGAAACATCTCCCGCATGAAGCTGGGCTGTTTCCATTCCTCCTCGCGGGAAGCCTCCGCCACCTTCCGCGACTCCAGCTCGCTGATGTGCTGCAAATCCTTGCTCGACATTTCTTTGTCTTCCCCTTTCTCCGGGAGGGATCTCTGCGGCCGGGCTCTGCCATTCTATGCCGCAGTGCGACATGAGTGTATCACCAGAGGGCAGAGGGCGGTAGGGGGCTAGAGGCCCGCGGCTTCGGAGACTTCGATCAAAAAACGCCGCACCGTCGCCACCCCGTTGACCATCTCGGCGTGCAGACGGCCATGGTTGAGATCGGAGTAGCCGTGGGCGATTCGATTGCGCAGTCCCACGGCGTTCCGCATCCGCTCGGCCAGGTCACGGTCGATCCATCCCTGGTCTGCCAGGATATCGAAGGCCGAGCCGACATCGCCGGGGGGCTGGATACCGCTATCCGCGACCCAATGCACCGCTAGGTCAATGGCTTCCTGGATGGCGAGATAAAGATGAAAAGTGACGAGGTCGCGCCCATCGGGATCGGCCAGGAAATCCTCGGCCGGCACCGCAGCCCGGGCTTCGGCACGATCCAGCCAGCTCTGGGCTCGGGCGATCTTCCTCCCGGCCACGTCACGCCGAACCAAGCGCCACCTTTTCACGCAGCCGCCGGATCGCCGCAGCGTTGATCCGATCCGCATACGGCTTCCAGTCGTACCAGTCGAGCATTGCACGCACCTTGAAGTCCGCCCACTCGTAGGGGCGGCTTTCGACCATCAGGAGACCGTCGCGGGCGATCTCGAAGCGCAGCAGGGGTGGCGCCTCATCCATGTAGATCACGTCCACCGTGCATCCCAGGGCCCGG
>DATAHG010000043.1:0-9824 GCA_036263295.1 Thermoanaerobaculia bacterium
AGGGCGTCGTCGCGCTCGGAGCGCAGCAGCTCGGTGCGCCAGGTGATCTCGCGGTACTTGGCGCGCTGCGGCGGCTGCCAGTGGAAGGTGAGGTCGGTGCCGTAGAGGCGGCTCTCGCCGCCCAGGCCGTTGCCGCCGGCCGCCCCGGAGAGGCCGAGCTCGGCATAGGTCGAGGGGGTCACGTCCCAGTAGTTCTTGAGGTGGGCGAGCCCGACCAGGCGGCGGAAGGACTCGCCGCCGAAGGCGTCGTTCTCGCCGTCGGTCAGCTCCAGGGTCAGCTCGTTGGCGGTGGCCCAGGGGCGCGGCAGGAGCCAGGTGGCCGACAGGCCGGTCTGCGCCAGCCCTTCGTCGCCGAAGTAGCTCTGGAGGACGAGGGGGTAGTCGATCTGCGGCAGGGCGTGGAGGTGCCAGCGGTTGAGGAGGCCGAAGCTCTGGCGGAATTTGCCGGCGGTGAGCTGGAGGCCGCCGGGGAGGCCGTTGTAGCTCACGTACCCCTCTTCGATGTCCACCCCTTCGTCGGGCGAGAACGAGAGGGTCCACTTGGTGAAGGAGTACGGGTCGAGCGCCGACTGCACGTTCAGCTCGAACTCGCGGGCGTCGAAGTCTTCTCTCCCCTGGTTGGTCGCGAAGCCGACGAGGTCGCCGGTCATCGAGATCTCGGGGTTCAGGCGGTTGAGGTTGCGCTCGCTGCCGAAGGCGGCGGCTTCCGGGGCCGCGGGGGCCGCTTCGGGGGCCGTGCCGGACGGGGCGGCGCCGGAGCCTTCCTGGCCGGTCTCGCCGGCCGCCTCGCCAGCCGCGGCGCGCAAGGCGGCGAGCTCGTCATCTTCGGTGGCCGGAGCCGCGGGGGTCCCGGCCGGGATCTCGGAGGCGGTCTCGGCGGCGGGACGCCCCGCCTCCAGGTCCGCCAGGCGCTTCTCCAGCGCGTTCAGGCGGTCTCCGTATTCTTTCTTGACGGCCTCGATCTCCTGCCGCAGGGCGGCGACCGGATCGTCGGGACTGCCTGGCGGGTTGACCTGGGCGCGGGCGGCCGGAGCGGCCAGCAGGCCCAGGATGAGGCAAGCTCCCAGCGTCCCGGAAGGGAAGCCGGAGCGATGGCGATTCGGCATGCTCGTTCTCTCCAAGCTGAGGCGGCCTGCCGGCGGCATGCCGGAAGGCGGGCGGTGCTCGGGTCACCCGCGGAGCGGGCGCTCTAGAGGGACGAGGGGGAAGCCGGAGGGCCCCGGGCGGGGCGGAGGATCTGGAAGGCCGCGGAGGGGGACGGCTCCGGCCGGACGGCCACGGCCGCACCCGGTTGCAGTCCCGGCAACGGCGCCGGAGCCGTCAGCAGGGAGCTGCCCTGGAGGTGCAGCAGGCAGGCCTGACAGGCCGGATGTGTCTCGGGGCGGGAGCCTTCGAAGTGAGCCGGGTCGCCGGGGTGCTGGGCGGCGCCGTCGATCTCGAACGCCTGCAGGGAGTCGGTGTGCTCCTCGGCCGGCGCGTGGGGTGCCACGGAACCCAGCAGCAGGACGCACCCCAGGAACCAGGCGACGACGGCGCGGCGCCAGGGGAGGGGTGAGGCCAGCGGGGTGCCAAGTCTCAGCACGGGATCATCATACCAGGGCCGGTCCGGACCGGGCCTTTCGAGGTTGGGAACACGCCGCCGGAGGAGCTGATTCCTCCGGCGGCCGGGTTCGTCTGCCGGGTCAGCGCCGGATCAGGCGCAGGATGACCAGGAGGACGCAGGCGCCGATGAAGGCGATGAAGATGGTGCCGGCCAACCCTCCGAAGGGGGAGCCCCACCCCATCTGGCGGAAGATCCAGCCGCCGATGAAGGCGCCCACGATGCCGATGATGATGTCCGCCACGAGCCCGTAGCCCTTGCCGACCACGACCGACGCCAGGACTCCGGCGACCAGCCCTACGATGATCCACGTCAGGAAGTCCATCTTCCGCTCCTCTCGGGTTCAGGGGCCGGGAGTCTCCGGCCTCGACGTCTGCTTACTGGGAGGGACGGTAGCACAGGGTGTGCCAGGCCAGCCCAGGATTTCAATCCTGGGGACGTCGCTTCTCGATCGCCGCCGCCCGCCTTCTCAGGGCCTCGGCTTCGGCGCTGCGCCCCTGCTCGGTGTAGACGTCGGCGAGGTTGTCGAGGCTCTGGACCACGTGGGGGTGGGCCGGGCCGAGGGACGTGGTCTTGATCTCCAGGGCGCGGAGATGGGTGCGCTCGGCCTCGTCGAAGCGGCGCTCGTCCTGGTAGACGTTGCCCAGGAGGTCGAGCGCGGCGGCGACCTCGACGGCCTCGGAGCCGAGGGCCTCTTCGCGCAGGGCGATCACCTGCCGCAGGAGGTCTTCGGCCCGGGCGGTGCGGCCGAGGCTCCGCTCGGCGCTCGCCAGCTCCAGCAGGCAGCGGGCGAGCGGCAGCGGCTCCCCCGCGCCCTCCTGGATGCGGACGGCGCGCTGCAGCAGGGGCAGGGCCTGGTCGGCGTCGCCTTTTTCGCGGTAGAGGGTGGCGAGGCTGACCAGGGCCTCGGCGATGTCGGGGTCTTCCGCCCCGAGCATCCGCTGGCGCAGGTCGAGGGACTCCAGGAGCAGGGGCTCCGCCTCGGCGTAGGCGCCGAGGCCGCGGTAGACGTTGCCGATGGTGTCCATCAGGCGGGCCTTGAGCAGGGGCTGGTCGTCGAGGTCCTGCTGGATGCTCCGGGCGCCGCGGTCGAGCACCTGGCGGGCGGTCAGCTCGCGGTGATCCCCGGCTCCGGCCGGGCCGGCGGAGCGTTCGAACAGGCCGGCGAGGAAGTCGGCCACCTGGCGGGCGGCCTGGGCCTCGCGACTCGCCCGCTCGGCCTCGCGGTTGGCGCGCCGCGCCTCCAGGCTGCGCGCCACGAAGCCGCCGGCCAGGGTGAGGACGATCAGGGTCACGGCGGCGACCGCGGCGCGGTGGCGGCGCACGGCCTTGCGGAGCCGGTAGAGCGGCGTCGGCGGCGCCGCGAGCAGCGGCTCGTGGGCCAGGAAGCGGCGGATGTCGGCGGCGAGGTCCGCCGCCGAGCCGTAGCGCTGCGAGCGGTCGCGCGCCATGGCCTTGAGCACGATGGTGTCGAGATCGCCGCGCAGGGCGCGCCGCAGCGCCGAGGTCTTCTTGAGGCGGCGGCGCCGGACGAGCTCGGCCTGCTCGGCGTCCGGGCGGGATCCCACTCGGACGCTCGGCGGCGGGACCTCCAGCTCCAGGGTGCGGCGCAGGTTCTCGATGCTGGCGCCGCCGCCGTCGAACGGGCGCATGCCGGCGAGCAGCTCGTAGAGGACCACCCCGAGGGCATAGATGTCGGCGCGGGTGTCGACGTCGCGCTCGCCCGTCGGGGTCACGGTCTGGATCGCCTCGGGGCTCAGGTAGGCGGCGGTGCCGACCACGGCGTGGTCGCCGGTCAGCTTCTTGCCGGGCCGCGGGGCGTCGAGCGCCTTGGCGAGGCCGAAGTCGATGATCTTGGGGACCGGCCCCCCTTCGGTCTCCATGACCAGCAGGTTCGAGGGCTTGAGGTCGCGGTGGAGGATCGCCTTCTGGTGGGCGTGCTGGACGCCGTCGCAGACCGCGGCGAACAGCTCCAGGCGCCAGGCGAGGGAGAGGCGGTGGCGGTCGCAGTATTCGGTGATCGGCAGCCCCGGCACCAGCTCCATGGCGATGTAGGGCTGCGACGCGAGGGCGGTGCCGGCGCCGTAGACCTGCGCGATGTTGGGATGGCTCATGCGCGCCAGGGCCTGGCGCTCGCCTTCGAAGCGGCGCAGCAGGCGGCGGTCGAAGCGGCCGGAGCGGATCAGCTTGAGGGCGACCCGCCGCTCCAGCGGCTCGTCCTGCTCGGCGAGGTAGACGGTGCCCATCCCCCCCTCGCCGAGGACTTCGAGCAGGCGGTAGGGGCCGATGCGCTCGGGGACGGCCGGGGCGGCTTCCGTCTCGCCGGAGCCGGCGCCGGAGCCGGAGCCGGGAGAAGGCGCCGGGCTGTCCTCGGTCCCCGGCCGCAACGGGAACGCCAGGGTCAGGCTGGAGTCGGAGCGCCGGCCCGAAGAGCGGCTGGACTCGGATGTGGACCCGTCCTTCAGAGCCTTCGATGGGCTCATGCGTGCTCCCCTCCACTCCCGGCGGACCGGGCTGCAAAGATGCCGGAATCGTTTCCCTGGAGTGTACTACCCGGGCGAAACCTTTCATCTCATCTGGACGGCCCCGAAAAACGGGACGACTCGGCGGGAGAAAAGGGGCGACACGGGCGGACTCCGAGACAACACGCCGAAAGAACGTGACGACGGATCCAGAGGACGTGACGTCACGGGGAGACATCGTGACGAAACTTCAGTGTGCCGTGACGAAATGGAGAGACTTTGTGACGACAGATCGAGAGAACGGAGCGACACGAGGAAAGAACGTGACAAAGCGTAGAGACATCGTGACAACTCATCGGTGCGACGTGACAAAGTGTGGAGACATCGTGACAACACACCGATGCGAAGTGACGACATGAGCTTGCGAAGTGACAACCTGGCGAGAGATCGTCACGGCGTCTCGACGCAACGAGGCGAAGCGGGGGTGTTCCGTCGCAACGTCCCGGGACTCCGTGATGAAGCGGAGAGAGATCGTTCCAACATCCCGGGAGTCCGTGACGACCTCCCGGGATGTCGTCACGTTTTTTTCAGTCTTCCCCACCCGCGGCGAGGAGGGCTTCGATCTCGGCGTCGGACAATCCTTCGAGGTTTTCGAGCAGGCGGGCGACGTCCCCGGCGTCGGACTGCTGAAGCCGGGCGCCGGTGATCGCGAGGGCGAGGTCGGCGACGGTGGGCTTCTCGAACAGCAGGCGCAGCTCGATCTCGACGTCGAAGGTCTCGCGCACCGCGGCGAGCGCCCGGGTCGCGAGGAGCGAATGGCCGCCCAGCTCGAAGAAGTTGTCGAAGGCCCCGACCCGCTCGACGCCGAGGAGGGTCTTCCACATCTCGGCGAGCTGCTCTTCGAGGCTGTCGCGCGGCGGGACGTAGTCCGCGCCGAGGTCGGCGCGGGCGGCTTCCGGGGCCGGCAACGCGCCGCGGTCCACCTTGCCGTTGGGGGTGAGCGGCAGGCGGTCGAGCGGCACCACGGCGGACGGGATCATGTGCTCGGGCAGGCGGGCGCCGAGCCCGGCGCGCAGGGCGGCGGCGGCTTCCGGGTCGAGGGCGGCCCCCTTCTCCGGCACCACGTAGGCCACCAGCCGCTTGTCGCTGCGCGACTTTCCCTCTTCCTGGCGGGCCAGCACCACGGCCTCGCGGACGCCCGGGAAGGAGAGGATCACGCTCTCGATCTCCCCCAGCTCGATGCGGAAGCCGCGCACCTTGACCTGGCTGTCGCGGCGCCCCAGGAACTCGATGGTGCCGTCGGACAGGTAGCGGCCGAGGTCGCCGGTGCGATAGAGGCGGGCGCCGGCAGGCGGTCCCACCGCGCCGAAGGGGTCGGGCACGAAGCGCTCGGCGGTGAGGGCGGGGCGGGCGAGATAGCCGTCCACCACTCCCACCCCGCCGATGTGCAGCTCCCCCACCGCGCCGACCGGGGCCGGGTTGCCTTCCAGGTCGAGGATGTGGAACGACTGGTTGACCATCGGCCGGCCGTAGGGGATGGCGGTCCAGGCCGGCGGCACCTCGCCGATGGGATAGAGGATCGACCAGATCGAGCCTTCCGTGGCGCCGCCGAGGCTCACGAGCCGGATGTCCGGGACCTGCTGGCGCACCTGGGCGGGCAGGGACACCGGGATCCAGTCGCCGGACAGCATGGCGAGGCGCAGCGACGGCGGCAGCGACGGGTTGCGGCGGTCGCCGGTGCCGGCGAGCAGCTCCAGGAGGGCCGGGGCGGAGTCCCAGACGGTGACGCCGTGGCGGGCCAGGGCCTCGCTCCAGGCCGCCGGGTCGGGCTTCGGCGACGGCTCGGGGAGGACGATCGCGGCGCCGGCCGCGAGGGTCCCGAAGAGGTCGTAGACCGACAGGTCGAAGCTCAGGGCCGAGACCGCGAACACGCGGTCGCGCCGGCTGATCCCGAAACGGCGGTTGATGTCGAGGAGGGTGTTGACCGCCGAGGCGTGGCGGACCATCACCCCCTTGGGGAGGCCGGTCGAGCCGGAGGTGTAGATCACGTAGGCCAGGTCGTCGGGTCCGGTGCCGGGGTCGGGGACCGGCGGCAGGTCGCTGCCGGCCGGGGCGACGGGATCCCGTTCGACGGCGAGGACCGGGACGCCGGGGTCCTCCCAGTCCGCCAGGAGCTTCTCCTGGCCGAGCAGGAGCTGGACCGAGGCGTCCTCCAGCATGAAACGCAGGCGCTCGCGCGGGTAGGTCGGATCGAGCGGCACGTAGGCGCCGCCGGCCTGGAGAACCGCGAGGACCGCCGCGACGCGCTCCGGCGAGGGGTCCATGAAGATCGCCACCCGGCTCCCCCGCCGGATCCCGGCGCCGGAAAGGCGGCGGGCCAGGGCGTCCGCCCGCTCAGAAAGATCGCGGTAGCTCCAGGCGCCACCGCGCCAGAGCACGGCCCTGGCGTCCGGCGTGCGGGCGGCCTGGGCGGCGAAGAGCGGGTGGAGGCCGGCGGCGGCGGCCGGTCCGAAGTCGTCCGCGGTGTCGTTCCAGGTGTGGACGATCTGGTGGACCTCGTCCGGGCTCAGCAGGGGGAGCTCGGAGAGGCGGCGGCCGGGGTCGGCGAGCGCGCCGTCGACCAGGGTGCGGAAGTGGCCGAGCCAGCGCGCCGCGGTGGACTTGTCGAAGAGGTCCGGCTTGTACTCCAGGAAGCCGGCGAGCCCGCCGTTCTCGCCGGGATAGTCGGTCAGGGTGAGGAGGAGGTCGAACTGCGCGGTCTCGTTGTAGGACTCGACCGGATGGAAGCGCAGGTGCCCCTCCACCACGTCGCCGGCCGGGGCGTTCTGGAGGATGAGGACGGACTGGAAGAGCGGCGTGCGGTTGAGGGTGCGCTCGGGCTGCAGCTCCTCGACCAGCTTCTCGAAGGGGACCTCCTGGTTGCCGTAGGCGTCGAGCGCCGTGTGGCGGACCCGGCCGATCAGGTCGAGCAGGGTGGGGTCGCCCGCGAGGTCGGTCCGCAGGACCAGGGTGTTGACGAAGAAGCCGATCAGCCCCTCGACCTCGGCGCGGTTGCGGCCGGCGATGGGCGAGCCGACGGTGAGGTCGCGCTGGCCGGTGAGGCGGCCGAGCAGGGTGGCCCAGAGGGCGAGGAGGGTCATGAAGAGGGTGGAGTCGGCCTCGCGGCCCAGGCGCTCCAGGGCGTCGGTCAGGGGGCGCGGCAGGGCGAAGCCGTAGTGGGCGCCGCGGAAGGGGTCGACCGCCGGGCGGGGTCGGTCGGTCGGCAGCTCCAGGACGGTCGGGGCGCCGGCGAGCTGGCCGCGCCAGTAGCTCATCTGGGTCGCGAGGGCCGGCCCGGCGTAGGTGCGCTGCCAGTGGGCGTAGTCGGCGTACTGCACCGGCAGCTCGGGCAGGCGCGGCGCCTCGCCGGCCGCGAAGGCCTGGTAGGCGTGCCCCAGCTCGGCGTTGAAGATGCCCATGGACCAGCCGTCCGAGACGATGTGGTGCATGGTGACCACGACGAAGTGGTCTTGCGGGCCGACTTTCGCCAGGAAGGCGCGCAGGAGCGGCGCCCGGGTGAGATCGAAGGGGCGGCGCGAGTCCTCGTTCGCCAGGCGCAAGGCCTCGGCGCGGCGGCGCTCCTCGGGCAGGGCGGTCAGGTCGGCGAGCCCGAGGCGGAACGGGGCGGCCGGGGCCACGACCTGGAGGGCCTGGCCGCCGGCCGACCGGAACCCGGTGCGCAGGGCCTCGTGGCGGCGCACGATCTCGCCGAGGGCGCGCTCCAGGGCGGCGACGTCGAGCGGCCCGGTGAGGCGGACCGAGGTCGGCATGTTGAAGGTGGGCCGGCCGGGCAGGAGCTGGTCGAGGAACCAGAGGCGCTCCTGGGAGAAGGAGAGGGGGAGGCCGGCGGCGCGCTCTTCCGGGGAGAGGGGGCGGATCGGCGGCAGGGTGGTGCCGGCGCGTTCGCGGCGGCTCTCTTCGACGGCGGCGGCGAGCCCTTCCAGGGTCGGGGCCTCGAACACGCGGCGGAGCGGCAGCTCGACGGCGAAGACCTCGCGGATCCGCGAGACGAGCTGGGTGGCGAGGAGCGAATGGCCGCCCAGCTCGAAGAAGTTGTCGAGCCCGCCGACCCGGTCGGCCCCGAGCAGGCGCGACCAGACCGCGGCCAGGGCCTCTTCGACGCCGGGGCGCGGCGGCACGAAGGGGCGGCCGCCGTCCCCCCCGCCCCCGCCCCCCGCCAATATCGCCTCGGGGCGCGGCAGGGCGCGGCGGTCGAGCTTGCCGCTCGGGGTCAACGGCAGGCTCTCCAGGAAGGTGAACAGGGACGGCACCATGTGCTCCGGCAGGCTCTCCCGCAGGAAGGCGCGCAGGTCGGCCGTCAGGACGGAAGGGGCGGCGACGCCGGTGCGGTCGGGGTCGAGGACGGCGTAGGCGACCAGCCGGCGGTCCCCTCTCTCTCCCGAATCGGCCACGACCACGGCCGCGCGGACGGCGAGGTGGCGGGCGAGGGCGGCCTCGATCTCCCCCAGCTCGACGCGGAAGCCGCGGATCTTGACCTGGTGGTCGGCGCGGCCGAGGAACTCCAGGGTGCCGTCGGGCAGCCAGCGCGCCAGGTCGCCGGTGCGGTAGAGGCGGGACCCCGGAGCGCCGTACGGGTCGGGTCCGAAGGAGGCGGCGGTGAGGTCGGGCCGCCCCAGGTAGCCGCGGGTCACCCCGGCGCCGCCGAGGAAGATCTCGCCGGTGGTACCGGCCGGCACGGGGTGGCGGGCGCGGTCGAGCAGGCGGATCTCACAGCCGGGCAGCGGGCGGCCGAGGGTGGCGTACGTGAGCGGGAAGGCGGCGACCTCGCTGCGGCCGATCTCGAACAGGCTGGCGGTAACCGTGGCCTCGGTCGGACCGTAGGAGCTGAAGAAGCGGGCGTCGTCGGCCACCCCCTCGATCCCGGCCCACTGTTGCAGGAGGGCGGTCGCCAGGCTCTCGCCGCCAGTCATGAAGGTGCGGACCGGCGCCGCCAGCCGCACCGCTCCCCCGGCCAGCTCGGGGATGGCCTGGCGCCAGAAGGCGGTGGGCAGGTCGAACGCGGTCACCCCCATGGCGCCGCAGTACTCCAACAGCTCGGCCGGCGACAGCTCGGTCGGCCGGGGGTGGAGCACCACGGCGGCGCCCGCGGTCAGGGGCGGGTAGATCTGCAGCGCTGAGGCGTCGAAGGAGAGCGAGGCGAACTGCAACATGCGGTCGCCCGGGCCGAGGCCGACCCGGCCGGCGATCGCCTGCGCGAAGTTGGCGAGGCCGCGGTGGAGGGCCACCGCTCCCTTGGGCCGGCCGGTCGAGCCCGAGGTGTAGATCACGTAGGCGGGCTGGTCCGGATCCACCTCCAGCTCCAGGCTCTCGGGGCCCTCGTCTATCGTCGGATCGAGCAGGGAGCCGAGCGAGATCGCCTCCCCCGGAAAGCCGGGGAGCGACTCCAGGACCGGCCGGGTGGTCTCCTGGACGACCGCCAGGGCGGCGCCCGAGTCCTCCAGCATCAGCGCCAGCCGGTCGGCCGGGTAGGCGGGGTCGAGCGGGAGATAGGCGGCGCCCGCCTTGAGTACGCCGAGGAAGGCGATCAGGGCCTCGAAGGAGCGCTCGACGCAGACGCCGACGCGGTCCTCGGCTCCGATGCCGCGGCGGTGGAGGGCGCGGGCGAGCTGGTTGGCGCGGCGGTCGAGGTCCCGGTAGGTCAGAGCGTCCAGCCCCAGGAGGGCGGCGGGGGCGTCCGGCGTGCGGGCGGCCTGGGCCTCGAT
>DATAHG010000044.1:0-1674 GCA_036263295.1 Thermoanaerobaculia bacterium
TCCGCCGCCGCGGCCTCGGTCAGGTGGAGGGCGCTGTTCATCAACACCCGGCCGCCGATCGTGATGACGTACTCGTTCTCGCGGCGGCGCAGCTCCAGCCGCCCCTCGGCCGTGTCGGCCGCCTCGATCGTCTCCCAGACCTTCACGCCGGCCCCCGGCGGGCTTGCCGCCCCGGCCCGGGCTCCTCGGGCACCTCGGGCGCCTCGGTCATCTCCACATCGGCCTCCCCGGAATCCTCGAACAGCTCCTGGAGGTCTTCGGAGCTCCGTTTGAGGAGCAGGGCGCGCCGCTTCTCGATGCTCTTGAGCCAGAGAGGGAGGAAGGCCAGGAGATCGCGCAGGTTGGCGTCGAGGTCGGTCAGGAGCGCGGCCAGCCGGCGGCCGAGGACCGCGTGGGTCTGCATCAGGTCGCGGACGTTCTGCTCCCGCTCGGGGCGCGATTCTCCCTGGGTCTCCTTGAGCGCCGCGACAATCTCGTTGGCCCCGGCGTGGCATTCGTAGACCAGCCGGCTGCGGATCGGGATCTCCACGGCGTGGCGGTCGAGCAGCTCCATTTCGTAGAAGCGGACGCCGCGCAGGGCGAGCACCTCCTTGAGCTTCGGGGTGAGCCCCTTGAGCAGCTCGTCGATCAGCTCGCGGGTCTCGCCCCAGGCCTGTTTCGACGGCAGGGTCTCTTCGCGCCGCAGGGTCTCGGCGACGGTCGAAAGGTGGCGCGGGTGGATGTCTTCCAGGGCCTGCAGGTAGTCGCGCAGGCGCTCGACGGTCGAGTGGAGCCACTCGGCCTCTTCGATGTCCTGCGGGAAGCGCCGCGACAGGAAGTAGTCGGCGTCATGCACGCTGCGCGGGTCGCCGGCCATGATGTGGCCGAAGGTGTCCTGCAGGAAGGCGTGGAGCTGGCCGATCGAGACGCAGAGGAGCTTGCGCAGGGCCAGGAGCTGCTCCGGCGGCACCTGGACCGGGAAGGCCTCGAGGTCGGCGAGGACGTGGTCGGTCAGCATGTCCAGGCCGAGCGCCGAGCTCTGCCGCGCCTCTTCGAGCCGCGGGATGCGCGACGGGATCTGCAGGAGGGGCCGGAGCTGGGTCCGGATCAGCTCGGTGACTTGCCGCACCTTGCCCCAGATGTCGAGCAGCCGCTCGGGTGAGCAGTGCAGGAGGGCGTAGTTGCTCTCCAGGACCCCTTCGAGCAGGCGGATGCAGCCGAGGAAGGAGCGGATCCGCGGGTTCTGGACGGACACCCGCTCCAGCGCCCAGTCGGAGGCGGAGACCCCCTCCGGCAAGGGGACCTGGTGGTTGCCGACCTGGATGACCTGTGGCGGTCGTTTTCGGCTCATGGGGCGAACCCGCTCCGGACCGGCTCCGTGCCCGGTCCGCGGCGTTACGGTGCAGATCTTCTCACGATGGGGACAGCTCCGCGCGCTCCGCCGCGCTGAGGAAGGCGGCCTCCAGGGCATTCTTCTGGAGCTGGAGCAGCTCGGTATCGGAGAGGCCCAGCTCGGTGCGGGCGATGCGGTACTCGTGGGGCAGGTCGATGCCACTGATGCTCGGGTCGTCGGTGTTGAGCCCCACGGAGAGCCCGCGGCGCAGGAGGGCGGGGAGGGGGTTGGAGGCGTAGTCCGGCAGCGTGCTCGTGTGGATGTTGCTGGTCGGGCAGACCTCCAGGTGGATGCGGCGCTCG
>DATAHG010000045.1:0-2624 GCA_036263295.1 Thermoanaerobaculia bacterium
AAGTCTGGAAAATTCCTCGCGTAGCTCGTTCCGGAGGTCGTCCGCGACGGATTTCATTCCCACAGTATACGTTCAGCGGGATGCCGGTCGGGTACGATGGACGCGGAAGGAGAGAATTACCGGTGATCGAGGGTCCGATTCAAGAAGGGGAGCACTGGGTCTGGAAGACGGGGCGCGAGGGCGTGGAGGTGCGGTTCACGGGGCGGGGGCCGGCGGGGAGCCGGGAGGAGATCTTGCGCCGGGTCGCGCCGGAGGCGCCGCCGATTTCGTGGCCCCGGCAGGTTCACTCAGCGCGGGTGTTGCCGGCCGCGGCCGGGGAGTGCGGGGAGGGGGATGCGCTCTTTTCCGACGGCGCCGGGCTCACGCTTTGCGTGGTGACCGCCGACTGTGTGCCGATCGTGCTGGCCGGGCCCAGCGGGCTGGCCGCGGTCCATGCCGGTTGGCGCGGGATCGCCGGCCGGATCGTCGCGGCGACTTTGGAAAGGATTTCGCACGATCGCCAGACGCTCGCCGGCTGGACCGCCTGGATCGGTCCCGCCATCGGGCAATGCTGCTATGAGGTCGGGGACGAGGTGGCCGAGGCGGTCGTGGCGGCGAGCCATCCCGGCGTGGCGGTGACCGGCCCTGCGGGCAAGCCCCATCTCGATCTGCAGGAGGCGGTCCGCCACCAGCTTGCCGAAGGGGGTGTGGGGGAGGTCGAAGCAGTGCGGGCCTGCACCCGCTGCGCGACCGAAAGGCTTTACAGCTACCGGCGCGAGGGCAAGGGCGCCGGCCGCAATCTGTCACTTATTTGGCGGGGCTGAGCGCCCGCTGCTCCGCCAGCTTCTTCGGAAAACCGCGCGGGTCGCGGCCGAAGGCGCGGAGCTGGCCACAGGCGGCGCTCACGTCGTCGCCGCGGCGGCGGCGGACGGTGGCGATCAGGTCGCGCTGCATCAGGCGCTTCTGGAACCGATCGATCTGCTCGTCCGACGGCGGGACCATCGCCTCGCCGAGCACCGGATCCGGATTCATCGGGATCAGATTCACTTTCGCGCGCACGCCGCGCAGCGTCTTCGCGAGCTGGTCGGCGTCCTTCTCCGAATCGTTGAAGTCCCGGATCAGGATGTATTCGAAAGTGATCTTGCGGCCCTTTTCCAATGGAAAACGACGCAGCGCCGCGAGCAGGTCGGCCAACGGATAGGTGCGGTTGATCGGCATGATGCGCGAGCGGCGCTCGTCGTCCGGCGCATGGAGCGAGATGGCGAGGTTGGGCCGCTTCTCCCAGCCCGCCAGGGCTTCGATCCCGGGCAGGACACCCGCGGTCGACAGCGTGATCCGGCGCGGCGAGATCCATTCGGTGAGGATGTCGATCGCCGTCTTTACATTGTCGATATTCAGCAGCGGCTCGCCCATCCCCATGAAGACCAGGTTGAGCCCTTCCGGCGGCAGGCCGCGGTCGGCGCGGATCGCCAAGACCTGGGCGAGGATCTCGCCGGCCGTGAGATTGCGGCCGGCGCCCCAGAATCCGGTGACGCAGAAGGCGCAGGCGAGGCCGCAGCCGGCCTGGCTGGAGACGCAGAAGGTGCGGCGGTCGCGGTCGGGGATGTCCACCGCCTCAATCGAGGCGGCGCCTTCGACCCGGAAGAGGTATTTGCAGGTGCCGTCGGTCGAAAGGGCGCGCGTCTCGATCTCGGGCCAGCCGATGCGGAAGCGCTCATCCAGGCGCTCGCGCAACTCGCGCGGCAGCTCGGTGATCTGATCGAAACCGCTCACCGCCCGGCGATAAAGCGCGTCGTAGATCTGGCCGGCCCGGAAGGGGCGGTCGATCACCGGCGCGAGCGTCTCGAGCAGGGCTTCGCGCGGCAGGCCGAGAAGATCGGTCTTGCGGAGCTCCGGGCTCGGCGCGGCAGGGGCGTTCGGATCGACGATATTCAACATGATGGAGCTTGGGGAGCCAGTCCCCCGGGCGGGCTAGACGCCGCTGCTGGTGTTGCTGCGGCGCCGGCGCAGCCGCCGGGTCGGATCGATGCCGATCGAGCGCAGGAACGAGAGGTCGCGGCCGTCGATCTGGAAGTTCGGCTCGCTGCCGTTGACGCTGCGGGTGCTGTGCTGGCGGAGCGATCCGATCGGCAAAGGGTCCGCGTCGTGGCTCTCGCGTTTGCAGTCCACCAGCAGATAGAGGGAGTAACCCTCTTCGCGGATCTTGCGCAAGGTGCGGTTCACCTCTGAGCTTTCCGAGATGGCCTCGGAGAGCGCCCGCCGCAAATCGCGCAGCATCTGATGGAGCTTGTCGTCCAGCTTTGCCTCCAGCACCCTTCTGACAGGGCAACGAAATCGGATTATCCTCTGGGCTCAACGGGGTGTCAAACCGTTCCCGCCGCTCTAACAACCGGGCCGCCGCCCGGATTCCAGGGCCGGTTCCAGGGCTCGATCCAGCCGGTCCATGGTACCTTACGCCTTTCGCGCAGGCGGAAGCAGCCGCAGGAGAGAGCCCCGATGTCTGAAGCTCTGCAGGAGGAGACGGTCCGCTCCGAGATGGAGCCCTGGCTGGCCGGATCCGGTTTCCAGATCGCCGATTGGCAACCCCTCTCCGGGGACGTTTCCCCCCGCCGCTACACCCGCCTCGCGTTCGCGGATGGCACCAC
>DATAHG010000046.1:0-5657 GCA_036263295.1 Thermoanaerobaculia bacterium
CACCTCCGGCCCGTTCATCCGCGACCTGGCTCTGGGCCTGATGCGCGGCGGCGACCGCGTGACGGTGCTCACGCCCCACGCCGAGGGCCTCGGCCGCGCCTGGGATGACGACGGGATCGCGGTCCACACCTTCCGCTATGCCCCCGAGCGCCGCGAGCTGCTGGGTTACGGCCGCAGCCTGCAGGCCGACGAGAAGGTCAAGCGCGCCGCCGCCTTCGCTGCTCCCCTCTACGCGCTCGGCGCGGCTCTCGGATTACGCCGCCGGTTGCGGCAGGGCCGTTTCGACCTGGTCCACGCCCATTGGATCGTCCCCAACGGGGTGGTGGCCGCCCTCGCCTCCCGCCGCGTGCCGCTGGCGATCGGCCTGCACGGCAGCGATGTCTTCCTGGCCGAGAAGTCGGGGGTCCGTTCGCTCGCCCGGCGGGCGCTGTCGCGCACCCGCCTGCTGACCGGCTGCTCTCCGGAGCTGGTGGACCGCGTCCGCGCCCTCGGCTTTCCGGCGGAGCGCTCCCGGGTCATCCCCTACGGGGTGGACGTCCAGACCTTCCGGCCGGACCCCGAACGGCGCGCCCTCTGGCGGGACCGGCTGGGGATTCCGCACGACGCCGCCCTCCTCCTGGGAGTTGGGCGCATGGCGACCAAGAAAGGTTTCCACATTCTCATCCAGGCGCTCCCCGGGCTCCTCGCCGCCCACCCGGCCCTCCACGTCGTTCTCGCCGGTGGAGGAGACCGCCAGGAGGAATTCGCCGCCGCCGTCTCCCGCTGGAAGAGCCGGGTCCACCTGCCGGGATCGGTTCTGCGGGATACCCTGCCGGATCTCTATCGAGCGGCCGACCTCTTCACCCTGCCCGCGGTCCACGACTCCAAGGGAAACGTGGACGGCCTTCCCAACGTGATCCTCGAGGCCATGGCGACCGGCCTGCCGGTCGTCGCCTCGGGCATCTCGGGGATTCCGCTGGCGGTCGAGGACGGCCAGACCGGTCTGTTGGTGAGAGAGGGGGAAGCCGACGCCCTGTTCGGAGCCCTCCACCGGCTCATCCGGGACCCCGACACTGCCCGGGAGATGGGGGAGCGGGGGCGCCGCAAGGCGGAGTCCGAGCTGACCTGGGACGCCGTCGCGGCGCGCTATCGAGAAGGATACGAAAGCGTTATGTAGGCCGGCCCCTCACCACTCGTGGTCGCAGGTCATGCAGTGCAGGCGGTAGGAGCCCAGCACCAATACAGGCCAGAGCAGCAGGAACACTGGCGAGAGGAGCATGGTGAGCGCCTTGGCGCCATGCCGGAGGCGGCTCGGCCGGATCACCTCCGAGCCGCAGGACGGGCAGCGGCTCTCCTCGTCCACCTTTCCGATCGTGTCGAGATCGGCCGGATCGATCGGCTGGGGATTCGCCAGCAAAGCGCGGGCCGCCTCCTCGTGCTCCGGCGGGACCTGCAGGCGCACCCCGCCGATGGCGGTGGTGTAGCGCCATTCGAGCCCGGCGATGTACTGATCGGGGACGAGCGCGGGGATCCCCTCGTCCTCGACAACCGTCTGCGCCAGTTGGGCCAGAGCGAGATAGGGGAAGTTGCCGACGGTCTTCAAGGCGGCTCAGATCCCCGGCCAGAGAAAGCGGAAGACGAGGGCGGTCGTGACCGCGTACACGAAGGCATCGAGGAGCCCGCGAAACGCGTTCGGCCAGGGCACCGCCTTCCAGATCGTGTCCTGCAGATAACCGAAGCCGTAGGCGAGGAAGGCCGCGATGCCGGTAACCCGGATGACGTCCAGACCGGCCGCCCCCGGGGCCAGGGTGTGGCGCGCCAGATAGGCGACGGAGAAGCTCACCAGGAAACAGAAGGCGAACCACAGGGCCAGGTACTTGCCCATGGCCGGCGGACCGTTGCGCATCACCGTGATGATCGCGATCGGGCCGTCCTCGTACCTCTTGCGCACCGCCGGATCCTTGAACGCGGAGTGGTCCGCGATGTAGGGGGTGAAATAGATACCGGGCAACGGACCGGCCGCGCGCAGCCCCTGGACGACCGTCTCTTCGTCCGGGAGCTGTTTATGGTCGGCGCGATGGTACTTGAACACCATGTGAAGGACCGAGCTGACGATCCACACGGCGACAGCCGAGACGACGACGGGCAGCCACAAGCTTCCGAACGGCATGCGGGCCTCCAATCAAGGATTGTTGACCCGGGATTCTATCTCATCCGGCCGGGCTTACGCGACGGAAGACCCAGATGAACATCTGGATGGCTCCCGGTCCCCCGTCCCGCGCCGGGAGATAAAGGAATTCCTGCGGCTGCGGCACGCCTTCCGGTTCCACCGAGTAGCGGTTCTCTCCCACCTTGGTGATCGGAAGCTCGGCGCCGAAGCGGCGCAGGAAGAGCTTGCCGTCCCGGACGAAAATATCCATTTTCCAGCGGTTGTCGTAGCTGCCGGCGAGACGGCGCATCTCCGTCTCGTCGATCGGGAGCGCCGGTTTGGGCCGGGCCGGAGCCGCCGGCCGGGCGCCGAGCATCATCTCGAAAACCTTGGCAAAGGTTTTTTCGAGCCGCAGATTTTCGCGATTGGCAAGTGTGATCACCGCGAGCCGCGCCTGCGGAACCATGCGGATTTCCGAGCTGTAGCCCGTGAGCTGGCCGCCGTGCTCGGCGATGTGAAGCACGCCCCGGTCCTGCAGGATCAGGCCATAGCCGTAACGGCCGTTGGTGAAGACATTGGTGGGGATCGGGATGTGCGGCGCGAGCATCCGCGCCGCGACGCCGGCCGGGATGGCTTGACGGCCGTCCACCTTCCCCTCATTCAAAAGAGCGATCACGAAACGTGACAGGTCGTCCGTGCTCGCGAAGGCGTAGCCGGCGGGCCAGATCCGGGTATCGTCGGCCATCGGACGCACGACCGCCGGCTTGCCCCCGTCCGGCACCGCATGCCCCAGGACCAGCGGCCAGGTCATCGCCATCGTCGGCCGCAGCGTCGAGCGATTCATCCCGAGCGGATCGAAGACCAGCTCCTTCATGGCCTCGGCGTAGGGTTTGCCGGTCGCCTGCTCCAGGACGTACCCCGCCAAGGCATACCCGGGATTCGAATACGAGAACGCCCGGCCCGGCTCGACCAGCAACGCTTCCGGACGTAGCGAGCGCGCCATCTCCCCGAGCGCCGCTTCGTCATGAACGGTCTCGTCGATCGGGATCTCCCGCATTCCGGACGATTGGCTGAGGAGCTGGTGCAGTGTCAGGCGTCCGATCGCCGGATCGAGTCCTTTGGCATAAGAGCTGATCGGCGCGTCGAGCCGGATCTTTCCCTGCTCGGCCAGGTTGACCAGGGCCGCGGCGGTCAGCATCTTGGTCACCGAGCCGACATGGAAGACGTGCGACGGAGTGAAAGCTTCGCCGGTCTCGACGTTCGCGACGCCGAACCCTTTCGACCAGATCACGCGGTCGCCGCTCACCACCGCGACCGCGCCACCCGGGGCGCCGATCTCGGAAATCTCGGCCCGGGCGACCGCTTCGAGGGCGCTCCAGTCGGGAGGGGAGGGCGGCTCCGCCGGAGCGGTCTGGGAGATCCACGGCAAGAGAAGGAGGGCAGGGATAAAAAGGGCGGCGGCTCGGGCTCGGATCATGCGCGCAATGCTATATCAAGGCGTAGTTGAAGGAGCCCTGTACAAGCATTACAATGACGGAATCCAGATTCATTGAAACGAAAGGCCCGCTTGCCATGGCAGATGCGCTCAAGCAGTACACCTTTGTCGTGCCGGGACAGGAAGCCGGCATCTCCCGCGGCCGGCTCACGGAGCCCTCGGCCGAAATCCCCCACGCCCAGGTGAAGCAGAGCGTGCGGCTCAGCTCCCGGCGGGCAGGCGGTCCTGCAGCCGAAGTCAAAGTGCAGGCGGTCGCCGGCCAGGATGCGGTCCTGCTGCACATCGCCGGCGGGCCGACGCTGACGCTGCACCCCGAAAACGCCTACGTCCTGATGCAGTCGCAGAATGGCGGCGCAGAGGGGAACGCGGCGCGGGGAAAGGCGGCGGTCTTCGGGCAGCCGGAGACAGAAGACGCCGCGAGCACGGTCCGGGTGCCGTCCCAGTTCCAGTGGTCCGGGCTCGAAGAGGGCGCCGAAGCCACCCGGGGGGCGACCCGCGGCTGGTTGGGAAAGGTGTTGCTGTCGGGCTTGGAAGTGATCACTTTCGACACGGCGGCGGACCTGACCGCAAAGAAGATCGCCGAGGAGGTCGACGGACAGGTCAGGGAAGGTCTGTACCGCCTCTCGCCGGAGGACCTGCCGAACCTGAAGGAGAGAGGCGAACGCGTGTCGGCCGCGGATCCTGCGGCCGGCCCGATCCTCGTCCTGATCCACGGCACTTTCTCCACGACGAGCGGCACCTTCGGCAAGCTCTGGGCCTATCATCCGGCGCGGGTGCAGTCCCTGTTCGATCATTACAACGGGCAGGTCTACGCGCTGGATCACCCGACTCTCGGCGCCAGTCCGATCGAAAACGCGTTGACCCTGGTGGAGGCGCTCCCTCCCAAAGCCCGCCTGCATTTGTTGACTCATTCCCGCGGCGGCCTAGTCGCCGAGGTGCTGGCGCGCCTCTGCGCAAACGCCGAAGATGGGCTCCAGTACGACTCCAGCGCGGACGACCGCGAGGCAATGGTAAAACTGGTAGCGGCCATCAAGCAGAAAAACATCCGGGTCGATCGCCTGGTGCGCGTCGCCTGCCCGGCCCGCGGCACTCTGCTCGCGTCGAAGCGCCTGGACGCCTACCTGTCGGTTTTCAAATGGACCCTCGATCTGGCGGACATCCCCGTGGCTCCCGAGGTCCTGGATTTCCTGGCCGCGGTCGCCAAACGCCGGACCGACCCGCGGCTGCTCCCCGGTCTCGAGGCCCAGATCCCCGACAGCCCGCTCGTCCAGTGGCTGCACAACATCGAGGAGCCGATCGCCGGCGACCGGCGGGTGATCGCCGGCGACGTGAGGGGAGACTCGGTCGTCTCCTGGCTGCAAACCCTGATGGCCGATTCGTTCTACTGGACCGACAACGACCTCGTCGTGCAGACCCGGTCGATGTACGGCGGCGCGCCGCGCGCCGAAAGCGCCCTGTTCGTCCTCGACCAGGGGGGCGAGGTCTCCCACTTCAACTACTTCCGCAACGACCGGACCGCCGGGGCCATCGTCGGCGCCCTGATCGAGGAGAAGCCGCCGCAGGAATTCCGCACCATCGGACCGCTGTCCTGGGCCGGCGAATCCTCCACCGGGATCCGGGCCGCCCGGCGCGATCTCGAACGGCGCTCCAGGCCGGACCGGCCGGCGCTGCTCCTACTGCCCGGGATCGCCGGCTCCAACCTCAAGGTCGGCGATCGCCGGATCTGGGTCGGCTGGCGTCTGTTCAACGGCCTGAAGCAACTCGGAATCGATGCCAAGGGCGTGGCGCCCGACGGGCCGATCGAATCCTATTACGAGGATCTGGCCGAATTCCTTTCTGAAACCCACGAGGTGATCGAATTCGGCTTCGACTGGCGCCTGCCGATCGAGCAGGAGGCGAAGCGGCTGGCCCGGGAGGTCACCCGGGCTCTCGACGCCCGGGCCAAGACCGATCAGCCGGTGCGGATCCTCGCGCACTCCATGGGCGGCATCGTCGCACGCACCCTGCAACTCGAAGAGCCGGCCGTATGGGATC
>DATAHG010000047.1:0-2408 GCA_036263295.1 Thermoanaerobaculia bacterium
CTCGCCCAGCGCCACCTCACGGTGAGCCTGCGCGGGGCCGCCGCGCCCCGGCCCGCCTCCAGCGGTCTGCGGCTCTTCCGCCGGTCCTCCCCTGCGACCGCCACAGCCGCCGACACCGCCGCCGCCGCAGCAGCCGCCGAGGAGACGGTGACCGCCGTCCCCCTGCGCGACATGCAGATGCGGACCGCGGTCCCCGGCTTCTTCCAGGGCGCCGCCCGGATCGCCCGTACCGAGCTGCGCAGCCTGCTGGCGTCGCCCGCCCTCTACATCTTCGCGGCGCTGATCCTGCTCCAGGTCTTCGGCAACAGCCTGGTGATCACCGGGGCGTTCGAGACCCGGCTGCTGCTCACCCCGGGCCAGCTCGCGGCCGGCTCGGTGAACGTCCTGAGCTTCCTGCTCTTGCTGCTCCTGATGTTCTACACCGTCGAGTCGCTGGAGCGCGACCGCGCCACCGGCCTCGCGGCGCTCGCCTACACGGCGCCGACCCGCACCGGCTCGATCCTCCTCGGCAAGTCGCTCGCCAACAGCGCGGTCAGCCTGCTGATGATGATCGCGGCTTTTCTGGGCTACGCGATCGCCCTGCTGGTGCAGGGCACGGTGCCGCTGAACCCGCTCCCCTTCCTGATCGTCTGGGGGCTCCTGCTGCTGCCCACGGTGCTGCTCTGGACCGCGTTCGTCACCGCCGTCCAGGCGGTCACGGCGCAGCGCTACACCACCTATGGCGTCTGCCTGGCGGCGCTGATGGCCACCGGCTACCGGGTCTCGACGGAAAAAGCGACCTGGGTGGACAACTGGCCGCTCTGGGGGGCCGTGCACTGGACCGACATGGGCCCCTTCCAGCTCGACCGCGAGGCCCTGGTGCTCAACCGCCTGATGGTGCTCGGCCTCGCGGTCCTGTTCACCGCCATCGCGGTGCGCGGCTTCGCCCGCCGCCAGCCGGACGCCATCCATACGTTCAACCGGCTGCAGCCGCGCGAGCTCGGGCGGCAGGCGGTGCGCCTCGCCCCCTTCGCCCTCCTCCCCCTGGTCTGCGGCGTGATGCTCTGGTTCGCGGTGGAGGACGGCCTGCAGGGCAAGGCCATGGAGAAGAAGGGCCACGACTACTGGAAGCAGAACCTCGCGACCTGGAAAGACGCCCCCCTGCCCTCGATCGCCGGGGTGGACCTCGACCTGCAGCTCGACCCGGAGCGGAGCTGGTTCCACAACCGCGGGAGCTACGAGCTGATCAACGACCGCGAGGAGAAACCGCTGCGCCAGATCGCGCTGAGCGGCGCTCCCCACTGGGAGAAGCTGCGCTGGACCCTCAACGGCAAGCCGTACGAGCCCGAGAACCGGTCCAGCCTCTACGTGTTCACGCCGCCCGCGCCGCTCGCCCTGGGCCAGAAGATGCGGATCGGCTTCGAATTCGAGGGGCGGTTCCCGTGGGGCATCACCAAGAACAGCGGCCGGGTCAACGAGTTCATTCTCCCCTCGGGCGTGGTGCTGACCAGCTTCAGCACGGGTTTCGTGCCGCTGATCGGCTATCAGGAGCGCACCGGCATCAAGAAGGACGAGAACGACTACGAGCCGCGGGTCTATCCCGACGACTTCTACGTCGGCCGGACCGACATCGGCTTCGGCGTGAGCCGTCCCTTCCCCACCCGTATCGCGGTCACCGGCCCGGACGGCTACCGCTACAACTCGGTGGGCTCGCTGGTCAGCGACACGGTGAAGGCCGGCCAGCGGACCATGGTGTGGAAGAGCGACCAGCCGGTGCGGCTGTTCAACGTGGTCGCCGGACGCTGGAAGGAGAAGCGGGGGAACGGCACGGTGCTCTACTACCACCCGGAGCACGACTACAACGTGGACGAGATGATCCTGGCGCTCGACTCGGCCCGGCGCTACTACTCGGAGTGGTTCTACCCCTTCCCCTGGCGCGAGCTGAAGGTGTCGGAGTTCCCGCAGCTTTCGGGCTACGCGCAGGGCTTCCCCACCAACATCACCTTCTCGGAGGGGATCGGCTTCCTCACCCGGCCGGACGTCAAGGCCAACACCGTGTTCATGGTGACCGCCCACGAGTCGGCCCACCAGTGGTGGGGGAACATCCTCACCCCTGGCAAGGGCCCGGGTACCGACGTGCTGTCGGAGGGCATGTCGCACTTCTCGACCCTGATGCTGATGGAGCAGGTCAAGGGCAATCAGGCGCGGATGGAGCTCGCGAAGCGCCTGGAGGAGCGCTACAACGATCGCCGCCGGGTGGACGCCGAGCGGCCGCTGGTCAAGATCGACGACTCGCACGACGGCGACGAGACCGTCAAGTACGACAAGGGGGGCTGGGTGGCCTGGATGCTCTACCGGCAGATGGGCCGCGAGCGCGCCCTGGCCGGCCTGCGCCAGTTCATGGCCGACTGGAAGGACGGCCCCGACCA
>DATAHG010000048.1:0-8564 GCA_036263295.1 Thermoanaerobaculia bacterium
GGAGGCGTCGCGCCGGTAGAGGTCGAAGCCCACCGTGCCGGCCTCCGAGGCGGTCTGCCACTCGACGACCACGGCGCCGTTCTCCTCGCGCGCCGTGAAAGAGGAGACCAGCGCCTCGGTGAGAAGGCCCTCGGTGATGGCCAGCTCGCAGAGCGGCCCGGCCGTATAGGTGGCGCGGCTCTGGGTGGTGTTGCCGGTCTCATCCAGCCAGGTGGCGCGCGTGCCATTGCCGGAGGCCGGGGTGGCCGTGGTGACCATCCGCTGGCCGGCGGTGGTCGGGGTGACGTTCACCCGGTAGGTCAGGATCGCCGTGCCCCCGGCCGCCAGGGTCCCCGGGTTCCAGGTGATGTTGCCGGTCCCCCCGACCGCGGGCTGCGTGAGGATCGTCCCCTGGCCCACCGCGGCGCTGCCGGCGTAGGTGACGCCTCCTCCCGGGACGTTCGACGTCACCAGGTTCGAGGCCGAGAACGTGATCGCGAAAGCCGCCGGGTTGACCACCCGTACGGTTACCGCGTAGCGCGAGGTCTGTCCCGCGGCCGGCGGATTCGGCCCCACCTGGGCATAGCGCACGAACTGCTCGATATAGGGCTTGGCAGGCGCCGCGCCCGCGTCGTTCGGCAGGTAGACCCGGAACGCGTTCGTGGTCGGATTGGCCGCCGGCGGGTTGGCCGCCGCCTGGAAATTGGCGAACCAGAGGTTGGCGTAGTTGCCGTTGGGCGTGCCGTTGACCAGGTACGAGGTGATGTTCACCGTCGCGGTCCAGATGCCGTAGCCGGCGGAATCGGTGTCCGAGGTCCAGCCGGTGAAGGTGTCGCGGTTCCAGACGTCGTTGGTGGACAGCGAGGAGCTGGCGATGTTCTGGGTGAAGCTCCCCGAGCGGCTGGTCAGGCTCATCGAGCCCACGGTGCCGCTGTTGCTGTCGTAGTCGAAGTCGTTCTCCGAGGCCGAGCAGCCCGAGGTGATGTAGGGATGGAACGTGTAGCTGCGCGTCCGGGTGCCCGAGGCCGGCGGATTGACCCCGTGCTGGTTGTGGGAGTCGTAATAGACGTTGAGCTCGGTGCCGCCGGAGCCGGAGGTGCCGTCGTGGGCGCGCAGGCCGAAGGCATTGATGTCATCGCCGCCGGCGGTCTGATCGACTCGCACCTCCCAGTGGCCGGGGGTGATGGTGCCCGCCTTGATCTGGACGTTGTCGACGAAGAACGACTCGTTGCCGCCGTTGTAGCCGGTGACCTCGATGAAGCGGATCCGGGTGTTGGAGGCCGCCGAGGAGGTGATGTTGTAGGACCGCGACTGGGTGGTCGTGAAGGGGCCGGCGAAGGTCTCCAGCGTCGTCCAGGAGCCGCCGCCGTTGGCCGAGACCTGGACCCGGAACTGGTCCCCGGCGTCCACCTGGTTGCTCGTCCGGAAATTGAACGAGAACGTCGCGGTGGTGAAGCCGTTGCCCGTCAGGTTGGCCTGGCGCTCGATCGTAGAGGCGCCGCCGCCGCCATCGTCTTGCAGCCGCAGCTCGCCGCCGGTGACCTGCATGACGCCGCCGGTGGGGCTGCCGTCGTCGTTGGTCTCGAGCCAGTTGCTCCCCCAGGACAGGGTGCCGTCGTTGTTGGTGTAGAGGTTGGCCCCGAAATTATCGCGGTAGGTTTCGCCGGTCGAGTCGAAGAAGGAGAGCCAGGCATTGTCGGCCCCGGCCGGCAGAGTGGCGTTGCCGGTCGTGAAGACCGGGGTACGCGTGGTGCCGTCCGGAGCGATCAGCGAGTAGGTCGCCGTGGTGTTGAATCCATTGCGGTCGCGGTCGCGGCCGGCGTCGTCCTCGTTCGCCCCGGCCCCCGCCCCGACATCGGCGTCGAAGATGTCGATCACCATCCGGGTGAGGCCGGGCGGCACCTCCACCCAGTAGCGGTACGGGGAATCAATGCCATCCGGGGTTGCCGAAGAGACGTAGTCGCCGTTCGCGGACCCCGCGCCACCCCCCTGGGGTGTATAGAGACCCGTCGTGCCCGTCGTTCCGGCCCGGGCCCCCGGAGAGATAGAGACCAGGAGGGCGAGTGTCAGCGCGGCACCCGCCCGAAGCGAAAGAGAGAAATTCCGACTGCAAGCCACGGCCTTCTCCTGACCCGACGAGGCGTTACGTTTTATCAAATGATCCAGTTGTTGCCACTTGATATCAGCCTATCAGCTTAGCCAGGATCTGTTTGCCTGTCAAGGAGATGGGAATAGCTCTATAAGCCAAGAAAAAGCCGATTGAAGCAATCTGAACGAGGCTTCAGACGCCGCGCGAGGTCAGGACGATCTTGACGGTGCGCAGCAAGATCGAAAGGTCGAGCCACAGGGTCCAGTTGGCGAGGTAGGCCAGCTCATAGCGCAGCTTGTTCTGCGGCGTCGAGTGATAGTCGCCGTTGACCTGGGCGAGGCCGGTGAGGCCAGGGGCGAGAGAGAAGCGCTCGGCATAGCCCGGCACCTCCCGGAGGTAGCGTTCCACGAAGCCGGGGCGCTCCGGGCGCGGACCCACCAGGCTCATTGAGCCGCCCAGTACATTGACGAGCTGGGGGATCTCGTCCAGACGGTAGCGCCGAAGGAAGGCGCCGATCGGGGTGAGGCGGGGGTCGCCCGGCTGGGCCAGCACCTCGCCCGACTCGGCCTCGGCGTCCACCCGCATGGTGCGGAGCTTGTAGAGCGTAAACGGCCGGCGACCCCGGCCGACGCGGGTCTGGCGGTAGAGGATCGGTCCGGGCGAGCTGAGCCGCACCGCCAGGGCGCACAGCAGCGAGACAGGAAGGGAGAGCAGGATCAGCACGCTGCCGACGCCGAGGTCGAGCAGCCGTTTGACCGGCCAGTTGATCCGCCACTCCGACTCGCGCACCACCTCGATCAGCGGCAGGTCGTGGACCCAGCGATAGCGCATCCGGCCGATCAGGCTTTCGAACGGATCGGGCAGGAGGAGGATGTTGGTCGGATCGGGCCGGGTGCCGGCCAGGGCGTCGATCAGCCGGGTCTGCCAGGAGTGGCCGCTGCCGGCGAGGATGATGTCCTCGATGCGGCCGGCGGCGAGAAGGGCGGGGAGGTCGTCGGGCAACCCCAGGCGAGGCCCCAGGGCGCCCTCCTCGCCGGCCGTCAGCTCGGGCTCGCCGGGCAGGGGGACATGTCCCGCGACCCGCAGGCCGTGCCAGCGATGCTCCCGCAGGGCGACCGCGATCTCGCGCGCCGCGTCGCCGGAGCCCACGATGGCCACCCGGCGCTCGCGCTGCCGATCGGTGCTGTCGAGGGCGAGCCGCCAGGCGAAGAGCAGCAGGGCATTCAGAACCAGATAGAGCAGGAGGACGGAGCGCGGAAAGGTGCGGTTGCCCAGGAAGTAATAGCCCATCAGGATCAGCCCCTGGAGCACGGCGGCGGCGCCGAGCCGCCGCGCCAGCTCGAAGCGGCCGCGCGGCCGGGGCGGATCGTAGAGGCCCAGGAAGTAGAGGGCGGCGAGCTGGGCGAGAAGGACGCCGGCCCATTCCTCCGCGAAGAAGAACAGGCGGTCGCGCGGCAGGAGCCCCTCGGTAAAGGGGAGCCGCAGGTGGATGCGGATCAGGAAGGCGGCGCTGAACGCCGCGAGCGCCGCCGCGATGTCGCCTGCCAGACGGAGTCCCCGCCGGGCGCCGGTGTCGCCGCGCCAGGCGCTCATCGCGGGAGGCGGTCTCCCGCCCCGAGGTCCGCCAGCCGGAAGACATTCATGCCCGGCACTCTATACGAAGTCGCCGGCCGGCTTGACCCGGGCGGAGCCTGTGGGTAGTCTGCCAGCCGCCATGAAAGTCACCGAGCATCTCGCGCGGGCCAGCCGCCCTCTGATCAGCTTCGAGATCATCCCGCCGCTGCGCGGCGGCAACGTCACCGGCCTGCTGGCGCTGATCGAAGACCTGTCCAAGTTCAATCCGCCGTTCATCGACATCACCAGCCACGCGGCCGAGGTGATCTACGAGGAGACGCCGCAGGGCATCCAGCGCCGGGTCAAGCGCAAGCGGCCGGGGACGCTGGGGGTCTGCGCGCTGCTCCAGAACAAGTACCACATCGATGCCGTCCCCCACATCCTCTGCCGCGGCTTCACGCGCGAGGAGACCGAGGACTTCCTGATCGAGCTCAAATACCTGGGGATCGACAACGTCCTGGCCGTCCGCGGCGACGACAGCGGTTTCCAGAAACCTCTCCAGTTCGGCCGCAGCGCCAATCCCTACGCCGTCGACCTGGTGAAGCAGATCGCCTGCATGAACCGCGGGCAGTACCTGGAGCAGGACCTCCTGGACGCCGAGCCCTCCAACTTCTGCGTCGGCGTGGGGGGGTATCCCGAGAAGCACTTCGAGGCGCCGAACTTGAATCTCGACGCCCGGCGGGTCAAGGAGAAGATCGACGGCGGCGCCCACTATGTCGTGACCCAGATGTTCTTCGACAATCGGCACTACTTCCAGTACCTGGAGCTGTGCCGGGCCCAGGGCATCGAGGCGCCGATCATCCCCGGCCTCAAGATCCTCACCTCGCAGAAGCAGCTCACGACGCTGCCCAGAAGCTTCTTCGTGGAGATCCCCACCGAGCTGGCCGACGAGGTCTTGGCCGCGAAGCCCGAGCACGTCACCGACATCGGGGTCGAATGGGCCCTGCGCCAGACCGAGGACCTCCTCAACCACGGCGTTCCATCGGTCCACTTCTACGTGATGCAGAGCTCCGGGGCGATCAAGCGGCTGATGGCGAAGCTGAAGATTTAGCCGCTTCCGATGCCTTGATGCGCCGGGAGAGAGTATCGGGGCTTGCATTCCGGTGTGTTGGAGCGTAAGCTGAGCGGCAGTCGAGAGGAGGGGCCGTCGCATGGGGATTCAGAATCAGGCGAGCGACAGAAAGATGAAGGAGTTGGTTCTCTATCTGGCCTCACGGTCGGAAGACGATCCCCGTTTTTCCTCGACGAAGCTGAACAAGCTCTTGTTCTATTGTGATTTCTCCGCTTACCGCGATCTGGGTGAGCCGATCACGGGCCACAGCTACCAGAAGCTGCCGTTCGGGCCGGCCCCCAAGTCCATGCTCCCGATCCTCAGTCGCATGAAAGACGACGGCGACTGTACCGAGGTTGAGCGCGATCGGTTTGGTCTGCAGCAAAAGAGGGTCGTTGCTCTGCGTTCTCCCGACCTCTCGGTGTTCTCGGAAGCCGAATTGGAACTTGCCGACCGAATCCTGCGGAACCTCTGGGAGAGCTCGGCGTCAGAGGTCAGCGACCTGTCACACGAGCTTCCGGGGTGGAGAGCGGCTGCCTTCCAGGAGGTCATCCCTTACGAAACGATTTTCGTGGGTGACCCCTCGATGCCGGTCAGCGACGACGAAATCGAGTTTTGCCGGCAGCTTGAAGGCAGGGTCTGAGGCGAGCGGGTGGGGCGGGCTCTCCGGAAAACCTCAGAATTCCTGTCCGCAGTCGAGAAGGAACGGGAAAGCTATCCACGCCTCCCTGAGGCGGTGGCAGGTGCCGAGTTCGTGCTTCTGCGGAGCCCCGAGTTGGGGATGGCGGTTCGAGGAACTCGGTTCAGCAGTTGGCCTGTTCACCTGTCGGATGGAGTCACCTTCAAAATCGTCTACACCTTCGATGCCTACGAGGTCGTCTTCCAGGCTCTCTATCCCGCGGTCGCCCCTGGTCAAGCCCGGAGAAGCCCGGACTAGAGACATTCCGGGGGGACTAGCGATAAACCCGCCCCTCCACCTGGGCCTCTTCTACCCAGACCAGCTCGCAGGCGCCCGCGCCGGAGTCGGTGCGGCTCATCGAGGTGCCCCAGGTGAATCCCTCGGCGGTCGAGGCGTCGACCAGCAGGCCGCGCAGGCGGACCCGGTCGCCGCTGCCGATGCCGCGTAGCGCCTTCTTCAGGTTTGGGGTCGCCGGGATCATGTGCATGTTGGAGGAGTGGGACTGGATGTAGACCAGGTCCACGGATGACGACGGGGTGCGCCAGTAGTAGAACCGGCCCATCTGGCTGTAGGAGACGAGATCCTTGTAGGGCTCCTCGGGGAGCTTCCCCCAGGTCATCACCAGGTCCACCGGCGAGAGGAACGCTCCCCCGTCGAAACGGTAGCTTTCGGCCGAGGCGACGATGCCCGAGATGTCGAATTCGGCGCGCGGCTGGAGTTTCACCGGCCCTTTCGAGGTCTCGATCTCGAACGGCTCGCGGTCGGTGCGCTCCTGGACCGGCTCGGACTCCGGATCGATCGGGTCGGGAGTCGACACACCGCTCGCCCGGTTCAGGGTGCAGTACCCCGCCAACATCACCCCGAGGAGGACGAGAGCCACTTTCTTCATGAGCGCTGGCGCATATCTTAACCGCTCTCGGGCGAACTCGGGCCAGACGCTTGCCCACCGGTCGGGCGAGCTTGTTTTTTCCGGGATAACCTTGCCGCGGCTTTCAGAAGCTTGCCGGGCCGTTCAGAAGGTTGCCGCGGTTTTCAGAAGCTTGCCGAGCCGTTCAGAAGGTTGCCGCGGTTTTCAGAAGCTTGCCGGGCCGCTCAGAAGGTTGCCGCGGTTTTCAGAAGCTTGCCGGGCCGTTCAGAAGGTTACCGCGGTTTTCAGAAGCTCGCCGAGCCGTTCAGAAGGTTACCGCGGCGTTCAGAAGCTTACCGAGCCATTCAGAAGGTTGCCGCGGCTCCCCTCGCCCCACCCTTTGACTTCCCGCCCCTCCTTCGCTACTCTGTCGGTTGCATTACGAGCGGTCCGGTCACGGCCGGGCTCGGCAACCTGGGACGGACACCCAAGGTGCCCTCTCGCTTAGCGAGGATGCGGCCCCCTCCCTCCGGGAGGAGAGGCAACCAAGTGTCCGACGGCCAAGGACCCGCTTTCGTGATGCACACGAGGCGGGTCTTTTTGTGTTTGTCCGCGAAATTGTCGCCCGCGAAAAGGGAGAGATGACCTTGTTGACCGATAAGCATTACGACGTTCCCGTCCCCGCGCGCCCCGCCGACCTCGAAGAGCGGACCGCGACCCTCCTCGCCGCCCTCGCCGAGCGCATCCTGGTGCTCGATGGCGCCACCGGCACCGCGCTGCAGGCCGTGAGCCTGACCGCGGCGGACTTCGGCGGCCCCGACCTGGAGGGCTGCAACGAGAACCTCTGCGCCGTCCGCCCCGACGTGGTGGACGGCGTCCACGAGGGCTATCTCGCGGCCGGCTGCGACATCGTCGAGACCAATTCGTTCGGCGGCACCCCCCTGGTGCTCGACGAGTACGGTCTCGGCGATCAGGCCTTCGAGCTGAACGCCGCCTCCGCCAGCATCGCCCGCGGCGCCTGCGCCCGCCACTCGACGCCGGACAAGCCGCGTTTCGTCTGCGGCTCGATGGGGCCGACCACCAAGGCGATCTCGGTCACCGGCGGCATCACCTTCGAGGGGCTGATCGAAAACTTCCGCGTCCAGGCCCTCGGTCTGATGGCGGGAGGCGCCGACTACCTCCTGCTCGAAACCGCCCAGGACACCCGCAACGTCAAAGCCGGACTGATCGGCATCGAGCAGGCGTTCGCGGCGGCGGGCTGGAAGATCCCGGTCGCCGTCTCGGTCACCATCGAGACCACCGGCACCATGCTCGGCGGCCAGGACGCCGAAGCGCTGGCCGTGTCGCTCCTCCATGCCGACCTGCTCTACGTAGGCCTCAACTGCGCGACCGGACCGGACCTCATGACCGACCACCTGCGGACCCTCTCCGAGATCTGCCGCACCCGGGTGGCCTGCGTCCCCAACGCCGGCCTGCCCAACGAGGATGGCTGCTACACCGAGGGACCGGAGGTCTTCGAGCGCGTCTTCACCCGCTTCCTCGACGCCGGCTGGCTCAATCTGGTGGGGGGCTGCTGCGGCACCACTTCGGCCCACGTGACGACGCTCGCCCGGCTGGTCCAGGGGAGGCGCCCGCGGGCGATCCCGCACCACCACCGTTGCCTGGTCTCCGGCCTCGAAGCGGTCGAGCTGACGCCGGACAACCGGCCGCTCCTGGTCGGCGAGCGCACCAACGTCCTCGGCAGCCGCAAGTTCAAGAACCTGATCCAGGCCGGCCAGTACGAGGCCGCCGCCGAGGTCGGCCGCGCCCAGGTCAAGGCCCAGGCCCAGATCCTCGACGTCTGCCTGCAGGACCCCGACCGCGATGAGACCGCCGACGTCGAGGCCTTCCTCGACCGGCTGATCCGGCTGGTCAAGGTCCCCCTGATGATCGATTCGACCGACGCCCGCGTCATGGAGCGCGCCCTGACCTACTGCCAGGGCAAGGCGATCCTCAATTCGATCAATCTGGAAGACGGGCTCTCCCGCTTCGAAAAAGTCGTGCCGCTCGCCCATCGCTATGGCGCCGCCCTGATCGTCGGCCTGATCGACGAGAAGGGGATGGCGGTCACCGTCGAGCGGAAAGTGGAGGTGGCCCGCCGCAGCTACCAGCTCCTCACCGAGCGCTTCGGCATCGCCCCCGAAGACATCTGGTGGGACGCCCTGGTCTTCCCCTGCGGCACCGGCGATGCCGCCTATATCGGCTCGGCGGCCCAGACCGTCGAGGGGGTGCGGGCGGTCAAGGAGCTGTTCCCGGACACCAAGAC
>DATAHG010000049.1:0-3670 GCA_036263295.1 Thermoanaerobaculia bacterium
GGTGCAGGTGTCCGGGTCGTGGAGGAAGTACTCCGCCGTATGCCAGACGCGGGAGTAGAGGTCCCGCTTCTCGGTGCGGTCCTTCTCGGCGGTCGAGGGGGAGAGCAGCTCGAAGACCACGTCCGGCAGCTTGCCCCCCTCCTCCCAGGAGATCCAGCAGGGGCGGTAGGGCCCGGGATCGACGCCGCCGACCCAGAACACGTCCGGCCCGCGGAAGGCCCGCTTCTGCAGGCCCTTCGTCTCCTCGTCGAAGACCCGCCGGGCCTGCTCGATCGAGTAGTACACGAAGTTGTCCCCGCCAGTGAAGAAGTCCGTCCGCCCCTGCTCCGCCATGGCCTGGCGGATCAGGTCTCGCAGATAGGGGAACTGAATGGCGTGCCACGCGCTCTCCAAGGGCTCTCCGTCATCGATCACAAGCTCGAAGGGTAGGGGCGTGAGGGCCGCGACGGCTGGCTGGCTCATGGCGTGCTCCCTTTCGGAGTTTTTTTCTGGAGAGATCTTAGGGCACATTGCCGGAAAGAGAAGAGGCGGGCGCGATTCGCCTCCAGGCATGCCCCAGGATAGCACGCGGGTCGGGGGATCACGGCGGGCCATATTGTATGCTCGGCCTCCTCGGTCATGCCTTCTCCCCTCCGCATCCTGATCACCTGCCAGGAGCTCGCCCTGCGCGGCGGCAGTCAGCTCTACACGCGCGACGTGGCCGAGGCGTTGCGCGACCTCGGGCACACGCCGGTCGTCTTCTCCCCCCGGCTGGGGGAGGTGGCGGCGGAGCTGCGTTCGCGCGGGGTGGCGATCGTCGATCGCCTCGACCGGGTGGGCGCCGCGCCGGACGTGATCCACGGCCAGCACCACCTGGAGGCGATGGCGGCGATGTTGCGCTTTCCCTCCGTGCCGGCGCTCTACGTCTGCCACGGCTGGCTCCCCTGGCAGGAGGCGCCGCCGCGCTTCCCGAGTCTGCTGTGTTATGTGGCGGTGGACGCCCTGCGGCGCGACCGCCTGGTGCTCGAGAACGGCATCCCGGAGAGCCGGGTCGAGGTGATCCCCAATTTCGTAGACCTCGACCGCTTCCGCCCCCGCTCGCCCTTGCCGCCGCGCCCCCGGCGGGCGCTCCTGCTCAGCAATCAGGCGGCGCCGCATACCTTCGTGCCGATCGTCGAGCGCGCCTGCGCGGCGGCCGGCGTCGAGCTGGAGGTGGCGGGCCAGGCGTCCGGGCGGCCGGTGGCGCGTCCGGAGGAGATCCTGCCGGAGTTCGACCTCGTCTTTGCCCGCGGGCGCTCGGCTCTGGAGGCCATGGCCGTGGGAGCCGCAGTGGTGCTGTGCGACGTCGAGGGGTGCGGTCCGCTGGTGGATTCAGAGACCTTTCCCCGCCTGCGGGAGCTCAATTTCGGGATGGGCGTCCTCCGTCCGCCGATCTCCGAGGAGCGCCTGCGGGCCGAGATCGAGCGTTACGACCCGGCGGAGGCGGAGCGGGTGCGGGATCGCGTCCGCCGCGAGGCCGGCCGGGCCGCGGCCGTGGCGCGACTGGTCGCTCTTTACCACGGGCTGGCGGCGCTCGCCCCGTCCCTGGTGGGGGAGGGGTACGGGCGGGAGTGCCTGCGGGCCGCCTCGGACTACATCGCCTGGCTCGGCCCTTACGGCGCCGAGGCGGCGGGCCGGGTCGCCCAGGCTGAGGGGCGGGGGGCGGTGGCGGAGGGGCGCACCCTGGCCGCCGAGAGCCGGCTCGCGGCGGCCGAGGAGAGGGCGGCGGCCCTCGGACGGGAGCTCGCGGCGGCTCGCGAGTCGCTCGGCCATCTGGAGCGCTCCCCCTTCGGACGGCTGCGCGCGCGGTTGCTCGAGGTGAGGCCGCTGGTCGGCCTGTACCGGGCGCTCCGGCGGGGTTCCTGAAATATTTCGGCCTCGATCGACACTGTTCTATCGATGGAGGACGTCATGGACAAGACCCGCTGGAAGAGCGCCCTGTCGGGAGTCGTGGTGCTGTGGTTTTTCCTGGGGGCGGTCGCCTATTCCTTCTATCCCCGCGTGCTGACCGGCTCGCGGCTCGTGGACGCCATCCTCATCTCGGCGGTCGCCTCGTTCCTCGTGCTGGTCCTCGCCGAGCCCCTGCAGATCTTCTACTGGGCGGCGCGCTACCTGTTCGGCAAGGAGCCCCGGAAGGGGCACTCGGCGTAGTCGGGCGCCCCCGGCGCCTCCCTCCACGCCGACTCCTGGTAGAAGTAGTTCGGCTTGATCTCCAGATCCTCGTAGTGCCGGTGGTAGACCGGGGTGGCCGAGGCGGAGAGCGGCGGGATCAACCAGGACCAGTCGGCGTGGGTGGGGCGCCCCTTGCGCTCTTCGCGCTCCTCGAACCCCACGAAATGCCGGGTCACCGTGTGGTGGTCCACCATCTTGACCCCGGCCTGCTGGAACGACCAGAGCACCGCCACGTTCAGCTCGACCAGGGCGCGGTCGCGCCAGAGGGTCTCCTCGCGGCGCCGGTCGAGCCCCAGCATGTCGGCGACCGCCGGCAACTGGTTGTAGCGCCCCTCGTCGGCGAAGTTGCGGGCGGCGATCTCGGCCCCCATGTACCAGCCGCTGAACGGCGCCGAGGGGTAGAGGAGCCCGCCGCTGTCGAGGCACATGTTGGCGACCGCGGGCAGGGCGTGCCAGCGCAGGCCGAGGTAGCCGATCGCGGCGTGGTCGGGGTGCGAGATCGGCACCTCCAGGACGGCGCCGGGCGGGAGGTCGAAGACGCGCGGCGGCGCCGCGCCGATCTGGATCACGAGGGGGAGCACGTCGAACCGCGACCGCGCCACGCCGCCGCGGTCGGCCGGGGGGATCCACCCGAGGCGCAGCAGCCGGCCGGTGAGGTCGGCCTGCTGCGGGTCGCCGAGGATCGAGCCGTCGGCCTGCCGGTATCCGGCATAGCGGATGAGCTGGTCGTTCCAGAGCCGGATGTCGGGACGGCCCGGGGCGCGCGGCGCGAACACCGTGATGCGCGGCCGGATGCGCCCGTTGTTGGTGGAGTAGACCAGGTGGTCCACCAGGGCCTCGAAGATCTCCTCGGGGGCGCGCAGGTCGCGGGCGTCGACCACCTCCAGGGTGGGCCAGTAGCTCCGGCCGACGCAGCGCACGCTGTTGCGCCAAGCGATCCGGGCGCCGAATTCCAGCTCGTCGAAGGTCTGGCGGTAGGTGCCGGCCACGGCCAGCTCGGCGCGGATCTCGTCCAGCCGCGCCTCGACGCCGGGGGCATCGAGGAGCCCGCGTTCCTGGCGGAGCTGCTCCAGGAGGGCGCGCGCTTCGGAGAGGGGAGCAGCAAGAGGGTCCATGGTCGCCACAGTCCGGCCGGGCCCAGAAGATTAGCAGACTATGGGCGCTGGTTTCCCGGGGATCGCGTAAGCTTTCGCTCATGATCCAGATCCAAGACCACGGACCCGCGATCCGCGAGCTGCGGCTCAACCGCCCCCCGGCCAACGCGCTCTCCCCCGACCTGATCGCTGCCCTCACGGAGGCCGTGCGCGCGGCGCCCGGCGACGGGATGCGGGCGCTGATTCTCTCGGGCTCCCCCGGGCGGTTCTCCGGCGGCCTCGACGTGCCCCTGCTGGTCGATCTCGACCGCGCCGCGACCTCGGCGGTCTGGGGGAGCTTCTACGACCTCATGCAGGCCCTCGCGGCGTCGACCATCCCGATCGCC
>DATAHG010000050.1:0-10656 GCA_036263295.1 Thermoanaerobaculia bacterium
CCCCCGTTCGGCAACAAGGGGGCGAACCAGGTGCCCGAGCGCGAGGACCTCGCGATCACCACCTCGAACAAACAGCTCAACTTTCTGCAGCACATCCTCACGCTGCTCAAGCCCGGCGGCCGCGCGGCGGTGATCGTGCCGGACAACTGCCTGTTCGCCGACCAGGCCGGCGAGGTGTTCAAGATCCTCACCCAGGAGTGCGATCTCCACACCGTCCTGCGCCTGCCGAACGGCACCTTCACGCCCTACAGCGCCGGCACCAAGACCAACGTGGTGTTTTTCACCAAGGGGCAGCCGACCGAGAGCGTCTGGGTCTACGACGCCCGCACCAACGTGCCGCGGATCACCAAGAAGGACCGCCCCCTGACCCAGGCGCATCTCCAGGCCTTCGAGGTCTGCTTCGGCCGCGATCCGGAGGGCAAGGCGCGGCGCTCGGCCGCCGATTCGATGGAGGACCGCTGGCGGTCCTTCCCGATCTCCGAGGTCAAGGCGCGCGATTTCAAGATCGACAGTCTGAAATGGCTCAAGGAAGAGACCCTGGACGGCGATGAGCTGCCCGAGCCCGAGGAGCTGGCGTCCGACGCCATCTCCGAGCTGGAGCTGGCGGTGACCGAGCTGTCCGCCATCATCGATCTCCTGGCGGGGGAGGCGCTGCCGCGGCGGCCGCGGCCGGTCGGGGAAGCCGGCCGATGATCGTCGAGCGCTTCCGACAGGAAGGAGATCTGCCGGAGGGATGGGTGGAGGCTGTTCTGGAAGATCTCATCGTCCACGCCCTGGGTGGAGAGTGGGGCCGCGGGAACGAGGTGGCCGAGGACCCCGAGTACGTCTCGGTGCGCGTCCTGCGCGGCCTGGAGTTCCGGGACTGGAGCCGCGAGCGTGGCGCCACCGCGGCCGAACGCTGGATCCGCCGGCCCAGCCTGGTCAAGCGGCAGCTCCGGGCCGGCGACATCGTGGTCGAGATCTCCGGCGGCGGCACCGAGCAGCCGGTCGGCCGCACCGTGCTGATCGACGACGCCACCCTGCTCGCCGCCCGCGGCCCGCTGATCTGCTCCAACTTCTGCCGCCAGATCCGCATCCACTCCGGAGTCGATCCGGCCTACGTCCAGCTCGCCCTGCGCTACCAGTACCACTGCGGCGGCTTCGACGAGTACCAGACCCAGACCACCAACATCCGCAACCTGAGCTTCAGCGATTTCCTGCGCGTCAGCCTGCCGTTGCCGCCGCTCGCCGAGCAGCGGCGCATCGCGGAACGGACCCTGGAGATCCTGGCCCGGGTCGAACGGACGCGCGAGGGCCTCGCCCGGGTGCCGCAGATCCTGCGGCGCTTCCGCCAGTCCGCGCTGGCCGCGGCCGGCTCGGGCCTGCTCAGCGAGGAGTGGCGCGCCACCACCTGGGCGGAGAGCTCCGCCGAAGCCCTCCGCCGCGTCTTCGCCGACCGCAAGACGGAGTGGGACGACATGCTCCTGCAGAGGAAAGCGGCCGGGATCCGCCCGCCGCGCCGCTCCGCCAGCCTGAAGCTCTCCGAGTGCGCCGCGCCGGCCCCGCTGGAGATGCCCGAGGTCCCGGCCGGCTGGGAGATCGTGCCGCTCGGCGACCTGGTGCTGCGGGCGCAGTACGGCACCTCGGTCAAGGCGAGCGCCCGCGCCAAGGGCGGCGTGCCGGTCCTGCGGATGGGCAACATCCAGAACGGCGAGATTGACACCTCGTCCCTCAAGTACGTCGAGGCGACCCTCGAAAACCTGGAGAGCTTCGTCCTGCAGCCGGGCGACATCCTGTTCAACCGCACCAACAGCCCCGAGCTGGTCGGCAAGGCGGCGGTCTATGACCGCGAGACGCGCGCCATCTTCGCCTCCTACCTGGTGCGGCTGACCTGCGATCCGAAGCTGGCCCTCAGCCCGTACGTCTGCGCCTGGATCAACTCCCCCTGGGGGCGCTGGTGGGCCCGCACCGTCCGCACCGACTGCGTGAGCCAGTCGAACATCAACGCCTCCAAGCTGCTCGCCATGCCGGTGCCGCTGCCGCCGCTCGCCGAGCAGGTCGAGATCGTGCGGCGGATGACCGCGCTCTTCCAGTATGCCGACGCCATCGAGGGGCGGGTGGCCAGCGCCACCGCCCGGGCCGAAAAGCTGGAGCGCATGATCCTCGCCAAGGCGCTGCGCGGCGAGCTGGTGCCGACCGAGGCGGAGCTGGCGAGCTTCGACGGCCGCTCCGGCGAATCCGCCGCGCTCCTGCTCGAGCGGGTGCGGGGGCAGCGCTCCCACGCCGGCGAGCGGCTGCGCACCCGGCTGCGCCGCAACAAGGCGGAGCCCCGGGAGGAGCCGGCGCCACGGCCCACGGTGCTGACCGCGCGTCCCGGCGGCAGCTCGCCGCCCGGCACCGGTGGCGTCACCCTGGAGGACTACAGCTCCGACCGCATCCTCATGGCGTTTCGCCAGGCCTGCTGGGGCGCCCGCGTGCTGAGCCGCGACGACCTGCTGCGCGGCGTCGCCTACCGGCTCGGCTTCGCCCGGCTCGGCCAGCGCATCCGCACCGGCCTCGAAGCCCACCTGCGGACCGCGGTCGCCCGCCGCATCGTGGCGCCGAGCCCGGACGGCTCGGACGGCTACTTCGGCGCGACGCCGAAGTTCGGCCGCTACGACTACGACTTCCTCATGGGGACGCTGCGGGTGGTGCTGCGCAAGCACACCGAATACGAGCCCGAGGCGGTGATCCGCGCCGTGGCCGCCTGGCTCGGCTTCGGCAACGTCACGGATGCCATGCGCGAGCGCATGAACGAGGTGTTCGAGGTGGCGGTCCGCCGCGGCATCCTGGCCGAAACGGGCGGCCGGTTCTGGCGCCGGATCTGACCGTTGTTCAGGCGGCGGGCCGGGCGCGGTCCAGGATCGCTTCAAGGTCGATTCCGGCGGGGAGGGTGCCGAAGGCGCGGCCGCCTTCTCCCCCCAGGCGGGTGGCGCAGAACCCCTCGACCACGGCGGACGGCGCGCCGGCGCGGATCAGCAGCGCCGCCTGGAGCGCCAGGGCGAGGCGCTCGACCCAGCGCCGGGCCTGCCCTTCGAGCGCCGCCGGATCCCCCGTCCGTGCCCGGCCGAGGCCGTCGCGCAAAGCCCGCGCCGCCTCGTCCAGCCGCGCGTCGGCGCCGCGGGCGGCGTCCACCTCGGCCAGGAAGAGGTCGAGCGCTTCCGGGGTCTTCGTCAGGGCGCGCAGCACGTCCAGACACTGGATGTTCCCCGACCCCTCCCAGATCGAGTTGAGCGGCGCCTCGCGGTAGAGCCGCGCCATCCCCCACTCCTCGACGTAGCCGTTGCCGCCCAGGCATTCGAGCGCCTCGGCGGCGTGGACCGGCGCCCGTTTGCACAGCCAGTACTTGAGGACCGCCGTGGCCAGCCGCTTGAAGGCGCCGGCCTCGGCCGAGCCGGCGGCGTGCTCGTCGTAGGCGCGGGCGAGGCGGAGGATCGCCACGGTGGCGGCTTCGGACTCCAGGGCGAGGTCGGCGAGGACATTGCGCATCAGCGGCTGCTCGATCAGCCGGCGCCCGAAGGCGCGGCGGTGGGCGGCGTGATGGAGCGCCTGGACCGTGCCCTGGCGCAGGCCGGCGGCGGCGCCGAGGCCGCAGTCGAGCCGGGTGTGGCCGACCATTTCGAGGATCGTCGCCACCCCGCGCCCCTCCTCGCCCACCCGGCGAGCCCAGGCGGCGTCGAATTCGACCTCGCTGGAGGCGTTCGAGCGGTTGCCGAGCTTGTCCTTGAGACGCTGGAAATGGAGGCGGTTGCGCCGGCCGTCCGGGGTGAAGCGGGGGAGGAGGAAGCAGGACAGGCCGCCGGGCGCCTGGGCGAGCACCAGGAAGGCGTCGCTCTGCGGCGCCGAGCAGAACCACTTGTGGCCGGTGATCTCGTACTCGTCCCCGTTGCCACCTCCCAGCGGCCGGGCGGCGGTGATGTTGGCCCGCACGTCCGAGCCCCCCTGCTTTTCGGTCATCGCCATGCCGCAGAGGGCGCCGGTCTTGCCGGCCACCGGACCGGAGCGCGAATCATAGGCGAGCGAGGTGAGCCGCGGCTCCCACTCGGCGGCCAGAGCGGGCGCCAGGCGCAGGGTGGGGAGCGCCGAGTAGGTCATCGACAACGGGCAGCCGACGCCGGCCTCGACCTGGGCCAGGATCATGAACAGGGCGGCGCGCGCCACGTGGGCGCCGGGGCCGGGCTCGCGCCAGGGCAGGGCGTGCAGCCCGTGCTCGACGCCGAGCCCGAGGAGGGCGTGCCAGGCGGGGTGGAAGTCCACCTCGTCGAGGCGGTTGCCGGCCCGGTCGTGGGTGCGGAGCACCGGCCGGTTCTCGTTGGCGAGCGGCCCCTGCGCGAGGATCTCGGGGCGCCCGGCGATCTCGCCGAACGCCCGCAGCCGGTCCTCGGCCCAGCCCGCCCCCTCGCGGCGGAGGGCCTCGCCCAGCACCCGGTCGCCGGTGTAGAGGTTGTAGCCGGCGAGCGGTGGCGGCTGGTTGAGGGCCTCGCTCATTGCACCGCTCCGGCTTTTCAGGCCACCCCGAGGATCCACCCCTCCAGGCGGCCCCTCTCCTTCTCGCTCTCCGACAGCGGCGGCGTGAAATAGGGGCGCAAGAGGTCGAGGCGGTCGCGCTCCTGGAGCCAGGCGCAGATGGCGTAGGCGTCCTGCGACTCGCGCGAGATCCCCTCCTGGGGATAGCGGTGGCGCAGCCGCGCCGGCCGCACCTCGGCGATCACCGAGCGCCCGCGCGGCACCTCGAACCCCTGGAAGGGCCAGAAGTGGACCCGGTCGCCCGCCCGGCGCAGGTAGTCGAGCCACGGCAGGCCGGCGTGGGTGGCCTTGGCCGGGCTGTCCTGGATCTGCAGGTCGAACTGGAAGGGGCTCTTGGGCGAGGCGGTCCAGCGGCCGGTCAGGCGGTGCTCGTCCGGATCGCCGGTGCGCGGGTTGCCGGGCAGCAGCTCCCGCACCGAGATCTGGTGGGTCGGCCAGTGCCCCTCGAAGTCCTTGAGGAAGCTCTCCCAGGTCTTCAGGTTGTTGCGGTCCATGTAGGTCTGGGGGAAGGAGAAGGCGTGGTCGAGGCCGATCACCACCGGCGGCCCTTCGGTGATCCGTTCGAGCAGCCATTCGGCCAGCTCGCGCCGGCTCCACAAGCCGTTCTCGTGGCTGGGGTTGCCCTCCCGGTAGGGCTCGTGGTCCTCGTGGGACACGTAGACCCGGATCTCGCGGATCCGGTCGCCGGGGTCCTTGCGGCCCGAGTAGCGGACCCCGATGTATTGCTGGAAGTCAGGCATAGGGCGCCATCATATCCAAAAGCCCCATTGCTTGAAGAAATGGCCTCGGTTCCCCGCCGTCCGGGGTCGAAACCCATGGTCGTACATCGATCTCGCCTCTGCCGCTCCAGCCAGCGGTAACGCGGTCCGGATCTCCGCTAACGGAGCCCCGGCAGGGGCGGCATTCAAGTAGCCCGGGGTGCCAACCCCGGGAATCCAGCCACCCCCTCCTTCCGAGCCCCGGGAGGGGCGTTCGGTTCGGGGGCCTGGGCGCCAGCCCAGGACGAAAGGCGAGCCAACCTGGCGTGGTTCGCCTCCATAAGCCTGGGGCTCACGCCCTCAGGCCGGCTGCCGCCCCTGCCGGGGCTGGGCGGGAGGGGAGGGGGGACCGCCGGGTCCCCGGGGTTGGCACCCCGGGCTACATGAATGCCGCCCCTGCCGGGGCTCCGTCAGGCGGAGATCCGAACCGCTTTACCGCTGGCCGGAACCGCAGAACGGCGCGGCAAGCTTCTAAAAACCGGGGCAAGCTTCTGAACGGCGGGATAAGCTTCTAAAAACCGGGACAAGCTTCTAAACGGCGGGACAAGCTTCTAAAAACCGGGGCAAGGTTCTGAACGGCAGGACAAGCTTCTGAAAACCGGGGCAAGCTTCTGAACGGCGGGACAAGCTTCTAAAAACCAGGGCAAGCTTCTGAACGGCGGGACAAGCTTCTAAAAACCAGGACAAGCTTCTGAACGGCGGGACAAGCTTCTAAAAACCGGGGCAAGCTTCTGAACGGCGGGACAAGCTTCTAAAAACCGGGACAAGCTTCTGAGCGGCGGGGCAAGCTTCTGAAAACCACGGCAAGCTTCTAAACGGCGCGGCAAGCTTGGAGCGGAAATTTTAAGCTTGCCCGGCCATCTCCCCGGCCAAACGTCAGGCCGGGCGGGCGCCCGAGACCACCGATTCGAGGAACGCGCGGTCGGCCGGGCTGATGCGCAGGAACTCGATCCCTACCTGAAAGCTCGAATCGTTCTTGCGCTGCTCCCAGGCCACCCGGGCGTCGGTCTTGATGACCCGGCGCTTGACCGCGATCAGCAGCTCCATCAGGGTGCTATAGCCGAGCGACTCCCGGCTCACCAGCATGCAGCCGCCGGGACTGAGCACCTGGGTGCGGGCGAACTCCTCGAAGGGCTGGCCGCCGAGCAGGCGGAGCAGGACGGCATGCTCCGAGGAGGCGCGGGGGAAGCGCCGGTTGCTGGCGGGACTCGACGAGGGATGGGCTTTGCGTGCCATAAGCGCCTCTCAACAGTGACTCCCCAAGGGAGTGTGTATGTAGATTACTCTATTTGAGCGAGCGAGCCAATCACCCTTTTACTCTTTCAACCACTCGAACAGCTCGTAATGCTCGGGGCTCATGCCGAGCTTCTCATAGACCCGCCGGGCCGCGGCGTTGCGGCGGTCCACGTAGAGCCGCAGGCCGGCGAGCCCGGGAGCGGACTCGACCCGCCGCTTCAGATCCTCGTAGAGGGCGCGGTAGACGCCGCGGCCGCGCGCCTCGGGGACGACGTAGACCGACTGGATCCAGAGCACCGTGGCGGCGCGCCAGTCGCTCCACTCCGGAGTGGTGAGCAGGGAGGCGACCACCTGGCCGTCCGCCTCGGCCACCCGATACTCCCCTTTGGCCGGGTCGGCGAAGACCGCCGCCACCCCCCGCTCCACGGTGGCGGGGTCCAGCTCGAGACCTTCGGTCTCGCGCGCCATGAGGATCTGGAAACGGACGATGAGGCCGGAATCGCTGGGACGGGCGGGGCGGACGGCGATCATCCGCCCATTACAGCACGCCTGGGCGGCCCCTTACAGAACGATCTGGCGGTAGCGCGCCTCGACGAAGGAGTAGAGGCCGTACATCAGCAGGCCGAGGGCGACCAGGCCGAGCAGCCACGGGCCGTACGGCTGCGCCGCCAGGGTGTCGAGAGCGCCGCCGAGCCCGCGCGCCTCCCCCGGGTTGGCGTGGCGTGCCGCCTGGAGGAAGAAGATCCCCATGATGACAAAGACGATGCCGCGGGCGATGAACCCGGCCTTGCCGGCCTGGATCACCCGCCGCTGGACCGCGGGCTGCAGCTCCTGCAGCCGCAGGTTGCGGCGGAACTTCTCCTTCCAGCCTCGCGTGATCTGATGGATCCCGGAGCCGATCACGATCAGCCCGGCGACGGCCACCAGGAAGCGGCCGAACGGCTGGGACATCAGGCCGGCGGTCATATGCTGGGTGCGCTCGTCGGTGCCCGGACCGCCGCCGGAGGACGCGCCGGAGCCGGCGACCAGGCGCATCGCCGCGATCGCGAGGCCGCCGTAGATCGCGCCGCTCACGATCCGGGCGGCTCGCGTCGCGAGGCCCTTGGGATCGCTCCCCTTGTTCTCGGGATCGAGGGCGCCCTGGACGATGCGCCAGAGGGCATAGCCGAACAGCCCGACCGCGACCAGGGCGAGCAGGAGCCGGCTCTTTTCCGCCAGGGTCTGGATGGCGCCACCGGCGCCGGTGGTATCGCCGCCCGTGCCGAAGGCCGCCTTGAGGGCCAGGAAGCCCACGATCGTGTAGACCACGCCGCGCGCCGCGAGGCCGAAGCGGGCCAGGGCCTCGACCCAGGGGCTGCGGACCACGTCCCGCGCCGCCTGTCCCGCCTCCCTCCCGACCTGGCCCAGAGTATTGGGGGTCGTCGCTGTCCGTGCCATGTCCTTGCCTCCTCCGAGAGCAGGGTCCGGTGAGCCGGACCCTGCTGCGGGGAAGAGCAAGGGTCATACCAGATCGGAAAGGACGGTCAGGGCTGCTTCAGGTAGGTCTCGAACTGCCGGAAGATGCGCCGGTACTCGTCAAGCCAGCTCGAGGGCTCGGTGAAGCCGTGGGCCTCGACCGGATAGATCGCGGTCTCGAAATTCGGCTTTTCCAGCTCGATCAGGTGCTGGACGAGGCGCACCGTGTCCTGGAAGAACACGTTGTCGTCAACCATACCGTGGCAGATCAGGACGGGATTCTTGAGCCCCGGCGCGAATTCGATCGGCGAGCTGCGCTGGTAGGCCTCGGGATCGACGTCCGGCGTGTTGAGGATGCGCCCCGTGTAGCTGTGGTCGTAGTGGGCCCAGTCGGTCACCGGCCGCAGGGCGGCGCCGGTCGCGAACAGGTCGGGCTCGCGGAACATCGACATGAACACCAGGAAGCCGCCGTAGGAGCCGCCGTAGGAGCCCACCCGCCTGGGGTCGACGTGGCGGTTCTTGGCGAGCCAGGCGACGCCGTCCTGCAGATCCTCGACCTCGGGGTGGCCCATCTGGCGGTAGATCGCGGTGCGCCAGTCGCGGCCGTAGCCGGCCGAGGCGCGGTAGTCCATGTCGAGCACCACGTAGCCGTGCTGGTTGAGCAGGGTGTGGAAGAGCTGCTCGCGGAAGTAGTAGGGCCAGCCGAGGTGCGAGTTCTGGGTGTAGCCGGCGCCGTGGATGAAGACCACCGCCGGATAGGCCTCGGCCCGCTTCGGGTCGTAGTCCTTCGGCGTGTAGAGCTTCGAATAGATCGGCTCCTTGACGTGCGAGGAGGGGACCTTGACGATCTCGGGGGCGGTCCAGTCCTGCGCCAGGAACTCGGGGCTCATGGTCTCGGTGAGGCGGCGCGCCTCGGCGCCCGGGCGGTTCTCCGTCACGAAGATCTCGTTGCGCCGCAGACTCGCCGACTGGAGCACCAGGAGCTGCTTCTCGTCCGGCGACAGGCTGTACGAATCGACCAGACCGCCGAGTTTCGTGAGCTGCTCGGTCTTGCCGGTCGCGACCTCGGCCCGCCAGACCTCGAAGATGCCCGGGTTGTCGACGTTGGCGATGTAGTAGACGTAGCGCCCGCGCTGGTCCGGCCGCGGCTGCGACACCTCGTATTTGCCGCTGGTGAGCGCCCGCTTGCGGCCGTCCTTGTTGGAGACCAGGTAGATGTGCGAGTAGCCGGACTCCTCGGACAGGATATAAAGGGTTTCATTGTCCGGCAGCCAGCCGAAGTCGTTCATCTCCCAGTTGATCCAGGCCTCGTCGCTGTAGCGGTGGCGCGGCACCAGCTTGTGCTTGTCGAAGTCGACCGTGGCCACCCAGCGGTCCTTGAAATCCTGCGCCTCCATCATGACCGCGAGGTTGCGGCCGTCGCGCGACCAGGCGAGGTTCATGATCTCGACCGGGCGCGCTGCGGGCTTGTCGTCGCCCTTCTTCTCGTCTTTTTTCTCGTCCTTTTTGTCCTTGCCGTCCTTCTTGTCCTGCTCCTTCCTCCACTTTTCGTTCGCCTGGCGGACCGCCTTCATGACGTCGTCGTCGATACCCGGCAACCCGTCATTTTCGAGGTCGTAACGCTTGCGGTTCTTGAGGTCGAGGAGGACGACCTTGTAGGGGATGGGCTTGCCGGTGCCCACCTTCGGACGGACCTCGCGGGTTTCGACGTTGCCGCTGCGGGTCACGTAGTTCGGCATGATCGTCGACGGGCCGTCGTCGGCGCTCGCCGGGGTGGTGATGAGGGCCAGCCAGTCGCCGGCGGGGGAGAGGAAGCCGCGCTGGATCTTGAAATCCTTGCCGAGATACCAGGGGAGGACGGACCGCGTCGGATCGGCCTTCACCTCGGCCTCGGTCTCGGCGCGCATCGCGTCTTCCTTGCGCTTGCGCTCGCGCAGCACCTGGATCAGGCGCATCTCCTCCTCGGCGATATAGCCCGCGTCGTCCTTGTCCTGGTTGGGATCTTCTTCCAGGCGGATGTCGGCCGGCTGGGAGATCAGGCCGCTCGCGATGTCGTAGACGAAGAAGTTGTCGCCGCGCCGGAACGAGACGCGCTGGTCGCCGGCCATGAAGTGCGGATCGGTCTCGCGCTCGGCCGTGCGGGTGATCTGGCGCCGGGTGCCGGTGGTGGTGTCCTGGAGGAAGATGTCCCCCTCGCGGCTGTAGACCTTCCACTTGCGGTCGAGGCTCCACTCGCCGCCCGCGGCGTCCGTGGCGCCGAGCTGGGCGTTGTCGACCTTGCGCGCGGCGCGCGTCTGGAGGTCGAGGCGATAGAGGTCGCGGATGTCCTCTCCCTTGCGCTTCTGCTGGTAGTAGACCGTGCCGTTGTCATCCCCCCAGTAAGGGTTTTCCGGCGGGAGCGCGATCCAGTCGGGATCGGCCATGATCATTTCGAGCGTGACCCCGCGATCCGCCGCGGCGGCGCGGGTCGTGGTCGGGGCCGAAGTCTGGGCAAAACCCGGCTGGGGGAGGACGGAAGCGGCGATCAGCAGGCCGGCGATCGCCGGGGTGAAACAGGAACGGATCGGTTTCATAGGCGAGGGTCCCCTGGGCAAAAAGGTCGGATTCCAGAACCGGGAGAGTATCACTCGGGATTCCTGGAGACGTCACTAGGGACGCCGGC
>DATAHG010000051.1:0-1729 GCA_036263295.1 Thermoanaerobaculia bacterium
GGGACGGGCGGACGCCCTGGTCACGGCGCCGGTCGCCAAGGGCTCGATCGACCGCCACGTCCTGCCCGGTTTCAAGGGGCACACCGACTACCTGGCCGAAGCCTGCGGCCTGGAGCGCTACGGCCGCGACTACCTGATGGCCTTCCTGGCGCCGGACCTCCAGGTGGCGCTCCTCACCGTCCACATGCCCCTGCGCGAGGCGCTCGATCACGTCGAGCCGATCGAAATCGGCGCGGCCCTCGACTGCCTGCAGCGCCACGCCGGGGGCAAGATCGCCCTCGCCGGGCTCAACCCGCATGCCGGGGAAGGGGGCCTGCTCGGGGAGGAGGACGACCGCATCCTGGTGCCGGCCGTGGCCGCGGCGCGCGAGCGCGGCATCGACCTCCACGGACCCGAGAGCGCCGACTCCCTCTTCGCCCGCGCCCGCCGCGGCGAGTTCGACTGGGTCCTGGCCCTCTACCACGACCAGGGCCTGATCGCGGTCAAGACCGCCGACTTCGGCCTCGCTACCAACTGGACTCTCGGCCTCCCCTTCCTGCGCACCTCGGTCGATCACGGCACCGCCTTTCCCCTGGCAGGGCGCGGCATTGCCGACGCCGGCCCGCTGGCGGCGGTGGTGGAGACGACTCTGGGCCTGATCGAGGGGAAGCTGCCGAAGCGGCGCTGACCTTCCTCCAGAGAAAAGCCCTCTCCCGTCCAGCGAAAAACAGCGAGTGCTTGCAGTTTGCAGTCACTGGCATCATCATGCAGGCATGAGTGTACAGATCACCATCCGTGACGTGCCGAACGCGGTGAAGGATGAGCTTGCGGCGCGGGCAGCCCTCCAAGGCAAGTCAATGCAGGAATATCTGCGTGCTGAGCTGGTGCGCTTGGCTGCACGCCCGCCGGTCGAAAAAGTGCTTGAGCGGATCCGGGAGCGTAAGGCAACGACAGGAACCAGGCTTTCTCCGGAGGAGATTCTGGCCCACCGTGACGCGGACCGCCCATGAGCATCGTCGTTGACGCTTCGCTCCTGGTTGCGGCGACATCGGATGCAGGTGCAGAAGGACGATGGGCTGAAGACGTGATGCGCACTGGCAGTCTGGTGGCGCCACCCCTGGCTCTCGTCGAGGCCACGAACATCCTCCGCCGGTTCGAGCTCGAAGGCCGGCTTGGCCGATTGGAAGCCGGCGCCGCTGCCCGTGATCTTCTCCTGTTCGACCTCGAACTGATGCCATTCGCCCCGTTCGCGGAGCGGATCTGGGAGTTGCGGTCCAACGTCACGAGCTACGATGCCTGGTACGTTGCAGTGGCCGAACAGTGCGACCTCCCTTTGGCCACACTCGATCGTCGCCTTGCAAAGGCTACCGGCCCACGCTGCCGCTTCCTTCTGCCGCCCCAGGCTTGAGAAGCCAGGAGCAGAAAGCGGGGCCAGGGAGCGCGCTAGACCCCACCGGCAGGAGGCATGCTCCTCCGGCATCGTCCCGCCGGAGAAGCTTACCCGCCACGGCCGTCCTCTCTACGAAGCCCCTTTCCCCGACAGCACCGCCGGGATCGTCCGCAGCAGGATCTTGAGATCCAGCATGGGCGTCCACGAATCGATGTATTCGAGGTCGAGCTCCATCCAGCGATCGAAGTCGAGGGTGTTGCGGCCGCTGACCTGCCAGAGGCAGGTGAGGCCCGGCTTCATGGAGAGGCGGCGGCGCTGCCAGCGCTGGTATTGCGCCACCTCTTCCGGGATCGGCGGGCG
>DATAHG010000052.1:0-3500 GCA_036263295.1 Thermoanaerobaculia bacterium
CCCGCTCAAGACCTGGGGCATCCGGCTCGCCAAGGCCGCGATCACCTTTCTGGCCCTCTATTTGACCTGGAAGCTGCTCGCCGGCATCCGCTGGTCGGATCTCGGCGGCCGGGTCTCCTCGGCCGCCCCGGCGCCGCTCGCCATGGGCATCGCGGTCCTGACCCTCCGCTACCTGCTCTGGGACTTCCGGTTCCGCCTGGCCTGCGTGCAGGCCGCCGAGCGCAGCTCCAGCATCACTTTCGGGTTCTTCGTGCTGATGGCCTCGGCCGCCCTCAACCTGATTACCCCCTCGGCCCGCCTGATCGGCGGCCTGGTGCGGGCGCGCTACTTCGCCCGCGACCTCGACCGGCCGTTCGGCTTTCTCTACGGGGTGGTGCTCTACGACCAGGTGGCCCACCAGGCCATGATGACGGTCTGCACCTGGATCACGATCATCGTGGCCTCCTTCGCGCTGGACCGCCACGGGCTCGGCTGGGCCGCCCTGATCACGCTGCTCGCCATTCTCGCCGGCCTGTTCTGGTGGAGCCGCCGCCAGGGGAACGGGCCCAATCCGCTGATCCGCCTGCTCGCCCGCCGGGCCGAAAAGGCCGAGGGGCGCATGCAGGCTTTCTACAGCCACGGACACGAGGCGGTCGAGGTCTTCGCGCGGCTCCTGGCGCTGCCGCGGCTGCGCGGCCAGGCCGCCATCCTGGGGATCGGCTTCTTCCTGGCCAATGCCGTGGCGCAGTGGCTCATCTTCATGGCGCTCCGCCAGCCGGTGAACCCCTTCGTGGTCATCGCCGGGGTGGCGCTGGGGCAATCCGCCGGGACGCTCTCCGGCACCCCCGGCGGCCTCGGTACCACCGAAGCCGCCATGGTCGCCTCGTTCGAGGCGATGGGGGTCGATCCGATGGAGGCCGCCGCCGGCACTCTCCTCTTCCGCGGGCTCCACTACGCGATCGTGCTCGCCCTCGGGCTGCCGGCCCTGGCGGCCTTCGAGATGCGCGGCGGCGGCTCGACCCGCGCCCTACCCTTGAACGAAGGAACGGACCAGGCGCCCCACCATGGATAAAGATCTTTTCGAACGGCTGCGCGGCGAGTTTGCGGTCACCGAGCACTTCGCCTATTTGAACCACGCGGCGGTGTCGGCTCTGCCGCGGCGCTCCGCCCAGCGCGTGGCCGATCTCGCCCACCTCATCTCCCGCACGGGCGACCGCCACTGGCCCGACCGCAACGCCGAGGCGGAGCGGGTGCGCGGCCTCGCCGCCCGCCTGATGGGCGCCAGGGAAGCCCGGGAGGTCTGCTTCGCCGAGAACACCTCGACCGCCCTCTCGCTGGTCGCCGAGGGGCTGGACTGGCGGACCGGCGACAACGTCGTCGGGGTGGACGTGGAGTTCCCCTCGAACGTCTACCCCTGGATGCAGCTCGCGGACCGCGGGGTCGAATACCGGCGGATCCAGGAGCGCGGCGGCCGCCTCGACCTTGACGAGCTGATCGCCGCGATCGACGAGCGCACCCGCATGGTGGCGATCTCCTGGGTGCAGTACGCGAGCGGCTTCCGGGCCGACCTCGGGCGGATCGGCACGGCCTGCCGGGAGCGCGGCGCGATCTTCGTGGTCGACGTGATCCAGGGCCTCGGCGCCCTCGATCTCGACGTCGAGCGGGACCTCGTGGACGTGGCCGCCGCCGCCGCCCACAAATGGCTCCTGGGGCCGGAAGGGCTCGCCCTCCTCTACGTCTCCGACCGGGTGGTCGAGCGCCTACGGCCGGTGCGCTCCGGCTGGCGCTCGATGCGGAACCTGTTCGACTGGACCGATCTGCGCATCGAATGGAACGAAGGGGCGAAGCGCTTCGAGAGCGGCACTCTGAACAGCTTCGGGATTCACGCCCTGGGAGGCTCGCTGGAGATCCTGCTGGAGGCGGGGTCCCGAGCGATCGAGGAGCGCGTGCTCGCCCTGGCAGACCGCGCCGCCCGCGGCCTCGCCGAGCGCGGCTTCGACGTGCTCAGCTCCCGCCGCCCCGGCGAGACCTCGGGGATCGTAATGGCGACCCACCCCCGCCGCAGCGCCGACGAGCTGGTCAACCACCTCGCCGAACGGGGTGTGATCGTCGCCCCCCGCGCCGGCCGGATGCGGGTAGCGCCGCACTTCTACAACACCGAGGCCGAGGTGGACCGGTTCCTGCGGAAGCTGGAAGGGGTCTGACCGGCCCAGGGTTGAAACCCTGGGCTAATCGCCTGCGCCCCTGAAGGGCGCCCTTATGCAAGGGTGCTTGCCAATAGGCCGCCCTTGTGGACACAGGTTCCTCCTTTGAAGCAGAGAAAGCGCCCTTTACGGGCGCAGGCACCTAGCCCAGGGTTTCAACCCTGGGCGGCACCCGGGTCCGCCCGCTCCGCCCGCCCGAACGTCTCCAGCGCCAGCCTGACCACCTCCGGCCCCGCCATCTTGATCGCGGCGAGGTGGCCGGCTCCCGCCACGATCCGGCACTCGGCACCAGCCAGGCGCGCCAGCTCGCGGATGTCCTCCTGGGGGATCCCGGGGTCCTGATCGCCGCCGACATAGGCCGCCGCCCGCACCCGCAGATACGGCGCGTGCTCGCGGATGTCGAAATAGCGGTAAGCCCGGGGGACCAGGTTGCGGTAGGTCGCGTAGACCGGCCAGCCGGACGGCCGCATGCGCTGCGACCACTCGACCAGGTGGGGGGAGACGTCCTCGAACATCGCCCCGGAAAAGCCGTCCGTGCGCGCCAGGAAGAAATGGGACCAGTACCCTCCGGCGCTCACCGCCCAGAGGTGGAGGGGCAGCCCCGGGGCGCGTTCCCGCAGCTCCCGGAAGGCGTCTTCGAGATCCCGCCCGCCGAAGTCCATCGGCGGATCGCTCCCGCCGATGCCACTCAGGTCGAATGTCAGGGCATGGTAGCCCGCCTCCCGCAGCGCCTCCAGCCGGCCATAGCGGTGGAAGTAGGCCTGCCCCCACTCCAGCCAGGGGTGGGCCAGGAGGACCGCTCCACGCGCCTCCCCGGCGGCCGGGTACCAAGTTGCCGCCAGTGACCCGCCGCGGCCGGCGCGCGGAATCGCGAGACGCTCGAAGGGCGCCAGGGCCCCCGGGGTATGGAGCGGGCGGATCTTCGGCAGCCTGGGGGAGAAGGTGCTCAGGAACAGACGGCCCAGGGAGACCTGCCATTCGGGAGGGCGGGACGGCGCGCTCATCGCAGAGATCTTAGGCCGCGCCGGGCAGGGCCCGTTACAGGGGACGGAGCTATGATGAAGGCGAAAGGAGCCCCTCCTTGGGCAAAAAGCTCTTTCCAATCCTGCTCGGCCTCGCCTTCCTGCTCCCGGTCTCCACCTCCGCCGCTCCCAGCCCGGCAGCCCCGGCACCGGAAACCCTGACCTTCGGCCGCTTCGGCAAGGTGACCCTCTACCGCCCCGCCAGCCAGCCCCGCCACGTCGTGCTCTTCCTCTCCGGCGACGGCGGCTGGAACCAGGGCGTGGTCGACATGGCCCGGATCCTCGTCGGTGAGGA
>DATAHG010000053.1:0-8371 GCA_036263295.1 Thermoanaerobaculia bacterium
GCCGCCGCCGCCCTGGGGCTGGCCGCGGCCGGGTTCTTCGTGACCAACAACGACCTGCCGGCGGTCCACGTCGCCCTGGCGGCCCGCCTGGGAGGATCTACGGCCGCGGTCCTCCTCCTCGCCCAGATGGCGGAGTCGCTCGCCGCGTTGCGGCCGGCCTGGCCGTGGTCCCGCTCCCTGCCCTGGTCGGCGGCCCGGCGGGTCCGTTTCGACGTCTTGACCATGATCCTCGCGGCCCTGCCGCTCGCCGCGGTGACGGCGTGGATCGACCCGCTGTCGGCGTTGCCGGTCCTGGCCTTCGTGCCCTTCCTGGCGGCCCGCGCGGCCGGGGCGGTGCGGCGAGCGCCGGAGCGGCGGACCGGCGCCTCGGGCGAGGTCTTCCTGCAGGGGCTGCCGGGGGCCGCGGCGGTGGCGCTGCTCCCCTGGGTCGCCTTGCTCCTGCTGGCGGCCACCCCTTGGGCCTTGCGCAACGCGGCCGAGCGCGAGCGCCGCCAGAAGGTCAGCCGCTGGCTCGATCTCCACCACCTGGCGGTGGGGGATCCCCAATCCTGGAGCGCCTGAGCCCCCGGAGGCCCTGAAATGATTCGACTCGAACGCGCCTCTTTCGCCTACCGGCCGGAGGACCCGGTCCTCGCGGAGGTGGACCTGGAGATCCACCCCGGGCTCACCCTGCTCCTCGGGCCGAACGGCTGCGGCAAGAGCACCCTCCTCAAGCTCGCGGCCGGGGTCGAGCGCCCCGACTCCGGGCGGATCGAGATCGACGGCCACGACCTCTGGGGCGACGCGGCCGGCGAGGTCGCCGGCCGCCGAAGTCTCGCCTACGTGCCCGAGCAGCCCGACCTCACCCCCTATGCCACGGTGCGGGAGATCCTCACCCTGGTCTGCCGCCTGCGCGGCGAGCCGAAGGAGCGCGCCGGGGCGGCGCTCGAAGCGGTCGGCCTCGGCCGGCTGGCCCACCGGTCGGTGCGCGAGCTGTCGATGGGCCAGCGGCGGCGGGCGGTGCTCGCTGCCGCCCTGATCGGCCAGCCCCGCCATGTCCTCCTCGACGAGCCGCTGGAGGCCATGGACCGCGGCGCCCGGGAGGACATCCTGGGCTGGATCGACGGCTGGATCCGCTCCGGCGCCGCCGTCGTCGTGGTCTCCCATGACATCGAGCCGTTCGTTCTCCGGGCCATCAGGGTGCTCGCGCGCCGGGACGGCCACTGGACGGTCGTCGAGCCGCTCCCCGCGGATCCGGGGGAGCGGCTCGCCTTGCTGGACCGCTTCGCGCGGTCTTGATCCGTCTTAATCCAGAGTCAGGACGATCTTGCCGAAGTTGAGGTTCGCCTCCATGCGCTCGTGGGCGCGGGCCACCTCTTCGAGGGGGAAGACGGAGTCGAGCACCGGCTTGACCTTGCCTTCGACGAGCAGCGGCAGCCAGACGCGCTCGAACTTGCGCGAGATGGCCTGCTTGTCGGAGAGGGGCCGGGGGCGCATGGACGAGCCTTTGATCTGGATGCGCCGCATGATGCAGTCGAGCATGTCGAGCGGCGCCCGGTCGGTCAGGCGCTCGTCAAGGATCCCTACGAGGATCAGCCGACCACCGTTCTTCAGGATCGAGATGTTGCGCTCGTAGTAGCTGACCCCGACGAAGTCCTCGATCACGTCGACCCCGGCGCCGCCGGTCAGCCGCCGGATCTCCTCGGCGAAATCGTGGGTCCTGTAATTGATCGCGGCCTCGGCGCCGAATTCCACGCAACGCCGCGCCTTCTCTTCCGAGCCCACGGTGCAGAAGACCCGGGCGCCGGCGTGGCGGGCCATCTGGATGGCGGCCGAGCCGACGCCGCTGCCGGCGGCGTGAATCAGGATCGACTCGCCGGCCTGCAGCTCGCCGAGCTCGAACAGGGTGGTGTCGGCCGTGAAGTAGACCTCCGGGGTCGCCACCGCCTCGGCGTAGGACCACCCCTCGGGCATGCGGATCGCCATCTGGGCGTCGATCGAGCAGTACTCGGCGTAGGCGCCGCTGCCGACCAGTCCGAAGACCTTGTCGCCGCGCTGGAAGCCGCTGACCTCGGAGCCCCAGGAATCGACCTCGCCGGCCAGCTCGACGCCGAGGATCTCGCTCTCGCCCGGCGGGGCGCTGTACTCGCCGCTGCGCTGGATCGTATCGGCGCGGTTCAGGGCCGCGGCTCGCACCCGCACCAGGACCTCGGTCGGCTTCGGCACCGGCCGCGCCACCTCGGAGATCCGCATCACCTCGACGCCGCCGTGGCCGTCGAGCGTCACCGCCCGCATCGTGTCGCTCATCGCTCTCTCCGATTTAATAATTGGCGTCTTCTTCGAGCGTGTGCCCGCGGGTGGGGACGAGGAAGGTGCGTTCGTAGCTCATGAACATCGTGCCGTCCTCCTTGAGGCCGCGGGTGGCGACGGTCACGATACCCTGGTTGGGGCGCGACTGCGAGAGGCGTTTGCTCAGGTATTCGCTCTCGGCGTAGAGGGTGTCGCCGACGAACACCGGATGGTGCAGGCGGACCTTGTCCCAGCCGAGATTGGCAAGGGTTTTCGCGCTGGTGCTGTTGACGCTCATGCCGCCGATGATCGAAAAGGTCACCAGGCTTGACACCAGGGTGCGGCCGAACTCGGTGCGCGCGCCGTAGGCGTTGTCGATGTGGAGCGGATGGGTGTTCAACGCCAGCAGCGACTGCCAGATGTTGTCGGCCTCGGTGACGGTGCGCCCCGGCCGGTGCTCGACCACGGTGCCGATCTCGAAGTCTTCGAAATAGAGGCCGTAGACCTCGCGGTAGCGGCGCTCCCCCACTTTCTTGTAGGCGCTGATGTGCTCCATGGCTCTCCTCAAGTGATCTCAAGCGTCAGGCGTGCAGCTTGTCGGCGATGGCGAGGAGCCGCCGCGCCGCCATGACGTGCGGCGGTCCGATCATGTTGCCGTCGACCACGCAGATCTGGCCGCCGGCGCTCTCGCTGCGGGCGACGATCTCGCGCGCCCGGGCGATCGCCGACGGCTGCGGGCTGAAGCCGCGGTTGATCGCCTCGACCTGGTCGGGGTGGATGGCGCACTTGCCGGCGAAGCCGATGCCGCGCGCCTTGTCGATCTGCTCCTGGAGCGAAACGTGATCGCCCATTTCGAAGCAGGGGGAATCGAGCACCGCGACGCCGGCCCGCGACGCCGCCACGGCGGTCTTGGCGCGGCTGTAGGACATGTGCTCCCAGGACATCGAGGTGCCGAGATAGGAAGCGAGGTCGGCGGTCCCGAACACCAAGATCTGGTTGCGCTGGCTCGCCGCGGCGATCTCCTCGACGGCGCAGATCCCGTGCGGCGTCTCGATCAGGACGATGAAGCCGAGGCTGGCGAGCTTGTCACAGAGAAGCTGCTCGATGATCACGACATCCTCGGCGGCATCGACTTTCGAAAGCATCAGAAGGTCGGGACGGGCCCCGCTCTCCAGGATGGCGAGGATGTCGCGCAGGCCGTCGGGGGTGCGCAGGCAGTTGATGCGCAGCCCCCGCAGGCTGTGGCCCTGGCGCTCGGCCGCCAGGTAGGGGAGCGCCAGGCGGCGCGCCTCCTCCTTGCGGTCGAGCGGCACGGAATCCTCGAGATCCAGCGTCGTGATGTCGGCCCCGACCTCTTCGCCGCGGACATACCGCCGCTCGAACAGGGCACAGGTGATCAACATGCTGCGGCAGACGATCGGCTTTCGCATCTGGTCCGTCCCCCGGCTCTCAGTCGAGCTTGACGAGCTCCTGGATGTTTTCGCAAAACGCGAGGATGTCTTCCGGGTTGTTGTTGGCGCGCATCATGACCCGCAAGCCGGCGCGGCCGCGCTCGACGATCGGGAAGAACACCGCCGAGGTGTAGAAGCCGCGGTTCAACATCTCGCCCGACAGCTCGGTGGCGCGCTGCTCGTCTCCGCAGACCACCAGACGGATCGGCAGGCCGTTGCCGTTGTCCGGCCCCGGGACGCGCTCGTCGAAGAGCTGGAGGTGGTGCAGCAGCTTCTTCTGCAGCTCGCCGAGCTCCGGCGACTTGTGGACCTGGATCGAGCCGACGCAGGCGCCGAGGGTCGGCACGTTCTGCGACTGCTGCCAGGCGATCGGGCCGCCGTGGCGCAGCACGGTCTGGCGGTACTTCTTGGGTCCGAGCATGATGACGCCGCCGGTGGAGCCGAAACCCTTGCCGAGCGAGGCCACGATGACCGTCAGCTCGCTGAGCTCGGGGCCGAGCTGGGAGCGCACGAAGCCCTCGCCGTTCTTGCCCCAGACCGACAGAGAGTGGGAGTCGTCGAAATAGAGGAACAGTCCGTAGCGCTGCTGCAGATCGATCAGGCCCTCGATCACGGTGGCGCCGCCCATCGAGTAGGCGCCGTCGGCGATATAGGCGACGCGCGGATACTTCTTGCAGGCGTCCTCGATGTAATTGAGATCGTTGTGCGGCGCGGTGAGGACGGTCGTCTCGTCGGCGCAGATCGGCTTGATCAGGTTCATCGAGAAGTGGCAGAACTTGTCGAAAACCATGACGCGCGGCTCGCCGTCATCCATCAGGTGGCCCGAGGCGATCAGCGGGAGCACGCCGGCCGTCGCCGTGCTGGCCGACAGGTTCGAGATGCAGTCGGCGCCCCACAGCTCGGACATCCCCTGCTCGGCCTCGTCGAGCAGGCGGTTGCGGACCCGCGTGCGCGAGATCGACATCGAAAAGGTTTTCTCTTCTTCCAGGGAGCGCCGCGCTCCTTCGAGCACCTTCGGATGATTGTGCAGCCCCAGGTAGGAGCAGGAGCAGAGATTCACGAACTCGCGCTGCGCGTGATTCAGCTCGCGGAAGCGGTCGTGCCCCACATGGGTGACGCTGCAGTCCATCGCGTCCTGGTCGTAGGCGCCCTGCCAGCCCTTGTCGCCCAGCGGAATGGCCTTCTGGTTGTTGCGGAACCGGTGAATGGGAACATTTTCCATTTGCTCATCTCCCTTGTCATGCTTCCGGGCGCGGCCGGTGGTTCGGCGTGGGCAGCAGCCGGTCTAGGTGAATGTCTGGATCGGTCACAGCCTGGGACAGCAGGCTTTCGAAATCCTTCGCGACTCTCGCCAGGGTCGCCTGTTTATAAAGATCGGCGGCCCCTTTGAGCGTGAAATGAACGAAGCCCGGACCTTCCCGAGCCTCGAATACCAGGTCGTATCTCGCTTCCTCCCGCACCGCGACCATCGGCTCGAAGCTGAGGTCTCCGGGTAGCCCCCCGCCCGCCGCCCCGTCCGGCTCCGGAGCCAAGGGGAAGCTCAGCAGGTTGAACAGCACTCTGAAAAGAAGAGTGCGGCTGGCCGGCCGATCCGGGAACAGCTCGGCGAGCAGAAGGGAGAACGGGGTGTCCTGGAGGCTGTAGGCCGCCAGCACCGTCTCCCGGGCGCGCAGCAGCAGGGTGCGGAACGAAGGGGAGCCGGAGAGATCGGTGCGCAATGGCACGAGGTTGAGGAAGACTCCGATCAGGTCGGCGAGCTCCGGGCGGTCGCGGCCGGCGAAGATCGAGCCGACCACCATGTCCTGCTGGCCGGTATAGCGGTACAGGAGGGCTTCCACGCCCGCCAGAAGGGCCATGTGGAGCGAGCAGCCGGAGGCGTGGGCGAGGGCCTGGAGGGCCGGCAGCACCTCGCCGCCGATCTGCACCTCGGCGTTCACCAGGGCGGGGCCGAGCTTCCCGTCGGCGGGGTAGGGCCGGTCGGTCGGCACGGTGACGACCGGCGGCAAGTCGGCCAGGCGCCGTTTCCATTCGGCGAGCTGGGCGTCGAGGCCGCGGCGCTCTTCGAGGAGGCGGCGCTGCCAGGCCGCGAAGTCGGAGTACTGGACCGGCAGCTCGGCCAGCGGGGAGGGCTCGCCGCGCGAGAAGGCGCCATAGAGGAGCGCCATGTCGCGCTCCAGCAACTCCATCGACCAGCCGTCGGAGACGGTGTGATGGGTGTTGAACAACAGGGCCTGGTCGAGCGGCGCCATGCGGACCACGGTGAGGCGGATCAGCGGGGCGCGGGTGAGGTCGAACGGCCGGGCCGCGTCCTCGTTCGCCAGGCGGTACAGCTCGATGACCTTCTGAAGCTCGGGCAGGCCGGTGAGATCGACCAGCGGCAGCGGCGCTTCCGGCTCCAGCGGCTCGACGATCTGCCAGAGCCGGCCGTCCCGCATCTCGAAGCGGGAGCGCAGGGTCTCGTGCCGCCGCCGCATCTCGTAAAGGCTGTGGCCGAGGGCGGCGAGATCGAGCGGACCGCGGGCGCGCAGCGCCGAGGGGAAGTTGTAGAGCGGGCTGACCGGGCCGCCCTGGAGCTTCCACATCCACTCCTGGAGCAGGCTGGAGGGAACGGTCCGCGGACCGTCCCCGGCCGTACCGGCGCCTTGGCGGGACAGGGGGCGCAGGTCGTCCTCGCGGCCGGCCCCCGGCTTGCCCTGCTCCGCCTCGATCTCGCGCGCCAGCTCGGAGAGGGTGGCACGCTCGAACAGGCGGCGCAGTGGCAGATCCACCCCGAAGGTCTGGCGCACCCGGTAGGCGACCTGGGCGGCGAGCAGGGAGTGCCCCGACAGCTCGAAGAAGTTGTCGTCGGCGCCGACCGGGCCGACCGGCGGGTTGGCGGCCGGGTCCAGCCCTAAAACCTCGGTCCAGATCGCCGCCAGCACCTGCTCCACCGGGGTGCGGGGCGGCACCGCGGCGCGCCGCCGCTCCGCCGTCCGGGATCCCAGGGGCTCCAGGCGGGCGAGGGCGGCGCGGTCGATCTTGCCGTTGGCGGTGCGGGGCAGGGCCGGCAGGGGGGTGACCGAGGCCGGGATCATCGGCTCGGGCAGGCGTTGACGCAGGCCGGCCACGAGGTCGGCCGGCCGCAGCTCAAGGTCCGCCTCCCGCGGAGCGACGAAGGCGGCCAGGGTGCGCTCGCCTCCCCGCACGGTGCGCACCACCACGGCGGCCTCGCGCACCCCGGGGAGAGCGGCGAGCGCCGCCTCGATCTCGCCCGGCTCGACCCGGAAGCCGCGGATCTTGACCTGGCGGTCCACCCGGCCGAGCAGTTCCAGGAGGCCGTCCGCCCGCCGCCGGACGCGGTCGCCGCTCCAGTAGAGCCGGCCGCCGCCAACCGGATCCAGGCCCCCGAAGGGATCCGGCCGGAAGCGCTCGGCCGTTAGATCGGGCCGCCCCGGGTAGCCCCAGGCCAGGCCGGGGCCGGCGATCGCCAGCTCCCCGGGCACCCCGCCCGGCACCGGGTTCCCCTCGCGGTCGAGCAGGACGAGGCGGACGTTGCGGATCGGCCGCCCGAGCGGGGTGTCGGTCTCCGGCACCTCTCCGGGCGGACGCTCGCCGCCGGTCTCGTAGACGGTGACCAGGATGGTCGCCTCGGTGGGGCCGTAGCCGTCCTGGAAACGCAGACCGGGGACGTGGGAGGCGATCTCGGCGAGCAGCCGCTCGGGGATCGCCTCCAGGCCGGTGAGGGCCCGCCGCAGGCGGACGGCCGGGAAGGGGCCGGGTGCCGCGACGAAATCGCGCAGGTCGGGGAGCAGCGGCGGCGCCACGAAGGCGGACTCGATCTCCCGTTCGGCCAGCCAGCGGGCGAAGGCCCGGCCGTCCACCCGCTCGGCCTCGGGGACGATCTCCAGCCGTCCCCCTTCGCGAAAGGCGAGGAAGATCTCCTGCACCGCGAGATCGAACGAGAAGCTCCCCCAGGTGGCATGGACCGCCCCTGGAGGCAACGGGTGCCGGCGGTGGGACTCCTCCAGCACGTTCAGCACCCCGGCGTGGGCGCAGGCCACCCCCTTGGGGCGGCCGGTAGAGCCCGAGGTGAACAGGACGTAGGCCAGGCTTTCGGGGGGCAGATCGAGGCGGGGATCGACGGCGCTACGGGCCGCGATCTCGTCGCCCGCGGCGGCGAGGTCGGAGCCGGTCAGCCGAAGCGCCAGCCGGGCGTCCGCCGCCATGCCTTCCAGGCGGTCGGGCGGATAGGACGGATCGAGCGGCACATAGGCCGCGCCGGCCTTGAGCACGCCGAGGATCCCCGCCACCGCCTCGGGCGAGCGCTCCAGGCAGAGCCCGACCCGGTCCCCCGGCACGATGCCGCGCGCCGCCAGGAAGTGGGCGAGCTGGTTGGCCCGGGAATTCAGCTCGGCGTAGGTGAGGGCGAGGCCGTCGAGCGCCACGGCCGGCGCTTCCGGACGGCGGGCGGCGTGGTCCTCGACCGTCTCGTGGAGGAGCCGGTAGGGGCCGGCGTCGGCGGCCTCAGGGGTCGCCATGGCGCTCCCGTCGAGGCCGAGCTGGAGGCGCTCCGCCGCGGGCAGCAGGGGCAGATCGGAGAGCCGCTGGCCCGGGTCCGCCAGGATCCCCGCCAGCAGGGTCTGGAAGCGCCGGCCCAGGGCCTCGATCGTCGC
>DATAHG010000054.1:0-3149 GCA_036263295.1 Thermoanaerobaculia bacterium
GACATCGACGGCTTCACCTCCTACACCCTGAGCGTGCCCGAGGACCGCCTGTTCATCGCCGTCCTCTCCAACAACCCCAATGCCCCGAAGCGGCCGGACGCCCTGGTGCTGCGCGCCGCGGCGCGCCTGCTCGGCAAGCCGTTGGAGAGCCGCCCCACCCTGCCGCTCAAGCCGGAGGCGCTCGCCGAATACGTCGGGGTCTACCGTTTCGATCCGCAGACCGCACGGGCGATCACGCTGGAGAACGGCAAGCTTTCCAGCCAGCGCACCGGCTCCACAAAGCAGGCGATCGTGCCGGTCGAGCGCGACGTCTTCGCTTTCGAAGGCGAAAGCCGCCTCCGCTTCGTGCGCGACGCCGCCGGCAAGATCACCGGAGTGGAAATGGTTCCGCGCTTCGGCCCCGGCGAGACCGGCCAGCGGACCGACGAGCCGATCCCCGCCGAACGCCAGGCGGTGAAAGTCGATCCAGCCCTCTACGACGCCTACGTCGGTGAATACGCGCTCAACCCGCAGATGACGATCGCGATCGTGCGCGAAGGGGACCACCTTTTCGCTCGTCCGACTGGACAGAAAAAGCTGGAGATCTTCCCCACCTCCGATAACGAGTTCTTCCTCCAGCAGATCGACGCCCGGATCGTCTTCACCCGCGCCGCCGACGGCAAGGCCGAGAAGCTGGTCCTCCACCAGGGTGGAAAAGAGATGAACGCGCCCCGCGTGAAATAAACGAAACGCTGTCTCCAACTCCGCCCCTCTCACCGGCGCCCGGGATCCCCCGGGCGCCGGCTCGCTTTTCCCCCCGCCGCGCACAGGATCTCTTAGAGCAAGACTCCCAAAAAACGATAAGCCGTTTTCATTTCCACCGGACCGGATGACCCGGCTCCGGCTGTGTCCTCTCTGAGGAGATTGGATGTCATGAAGCGGATCGCACGTATTGTGTCAGCCGCGTTGTGCTTCGGCACTCTGGTGATGTCTTTTAACGCCCGTGCCGAAGAAAGCCCGTCCGAGAAAGCGCGCGAAAGGAGGCTTCGCGTGGCCTATCGGACCTTCAATCAGGATGCCGCCTTGAAGGCCCTCGAACAGAAAGTGATGGGGAGCCTCAAGAACAAGGCGGCGGTGGACGACCTGCTCAAGAAGATGCCGCTCTCCCCGCTGGAGTATCTGGAGATCGACATGGAGGTCCGCCACTACGAGATTTTCATCCCGCGCTACATCCAGGAGCTTCACGTGCGCTGGATCGAGGTCAACGAGGCGCTCGCCCGCGACCTCTACGGCGACGAGCGGGTCGATCAGATCCTGACCCGCTGGCCGGTCGACCACGGCCCGGACGTCCTCGACCAGAACAAGGCGATCACGGTCGACACCAACCGCAACGTCGCCTCGACCGCCAGCCCCGCTCCCCTGGATTACGACGGCGAGATCCAGATCGCCGTCAACCACCGCAACACCAACCAGATGGTCGCCGCCGCCAACTCCTGGAGCAACGCGGGCGCGGCCTGCAACAACGAAGACACCCAGTCGGTGTTCTATTCGAGCAACGGCGGCGTGAGTTGGAGCTACACCTGCGCCCCGTCGAACAACGTCATGGCCCTCGGCACCTGCTCCGGCACCGTGATCGGTTCCGACCCGGCGCTCTACTGGAACGACAACAACGAAGTCTTCCTCAACTACATGCTGCTCTGCAGCACCGGCACCTCGACCAAATATTCGATGGTCGTGGCGCGCTCGGCCGACGGCGGCGCCACCTGGACCAAGCAGGGCATCATCAAGAACGCCTGGTCCACCGGGACGCTCGAAGACAAGAACTTCTACGCCATCGACAACAACACGGCGAGCGCGTTCTACGGCCGCCACTACACCTGCTGGGACCGCGCCAACAACGAAAAGTTCGCCTACTCGTCGAACAACGGCGTCACCTGGACCGAGGTGGACCTGCCCGCCGCGCCGACCGGCGGCGTCGACCTCGGCTGCGAGATCGCCGTACAGAAAAACGGCACCGTGCACGTGGTCTTCGATTCGCTCACCTGCAGCACCACCTGCACCGATGAGCGGACGTTCTACACCAAGTCCACCAACGGCGGCGTCTCCTGGTCCACCCCGGTCCAGGTGCGCGACCTCAACTTCACCGGCTTCTCCTCCGGCAGCAAGCCGCCGGTCGCCGACAGCCGCGGCATCAGCGCGCTCGGCGCCATCGATGTCGACAACTCCGGCGGCGCCTGCGACGGCACGCTGTATGTCACATTCGGCGACTATTCGAGCGGCGGCGCGACCGAGAACGACGTCTGGGTCAGCCGTTCGACCAACGGCGGCACCACCTGGGGAACCGCGGTCAAGGTCAACGACGACGGACTCGCCGGCCGCACGCAGTTCAACCCGTTCCTGCAAGTCGATCAGTCCAACGGCAACGTCGTGGTCGCTTGGCACGACGCCCGCGGCGACGCCAACAACCGGAAAGTCGATTATTACGTCGGCCGCTCCACCAACTGCGGCGTGAGCTTCGAGGCCAACGTCAAGGCCAGCCAGAATTCGGCCGAGTTCAACAACAGCGGCATCAGCTATACCGACGAGAACACCACCGACAACGCGAACCGCAACCCCAACCAGTACGGCGAATACCTCGGCCTCGACGTCAAGAACAACAAGGCCTACCTCGCCTGGGTGGACTCGCGCGGGTTCTATCCCGGCTCCTCCACCAACGCCCAGAAGGAAAACCTGGGCTTCGCGGTGGTCGACTTCGGGACGACCACGACCTGCACGCCGCCGGCCGCGCCGACCGGCGTGACCGCCACGGCCACCAGCCAGACCGCGGCCACCGTCTCGTGGACCGCGTCGAGCGGCGCCACCTCCTACAACATCCTGCGCTCGACCACGAGCGGCGGCCCCTATTCGCAGGTCGGCACCTCGGCCACCCCGTCGTTCTCCGACAGCGGCCTGACCTGCAACACGCCGTATTTCTACGTCGTCCAGGCGGTCGGCGCCTGCGCCTCGGGCAACTCGGCCCAGGCCACCGCCACCACCAGCGCCTGCACCACCGGCACCAACCAGGTCCTGGGCTTCTCGTCGTCCCCCGCCCTGTCGATCCCCGACAACAACACCACCGGCGCGACCAGCACGATCAACGTCGCCAATTCGATGACGATCACCAGCGTGAG
>DATAHG010000055.1:0-3812 GCA_036263295.1 Thermoanaerobaculia bacterium
TGGCCGAGGGGACGCGCCGGATCAGCAGCGGCGACCTCTCCCACCGCGTCGAGGTCGAGACCGACGACGAGCTCGGGGTGCTGGTCGAATCCTTCAACCAGATGACCGGCGAGCTGCAGAGCAGCAAGGAGCTGCTGGAGCACGGCAACCGCGAGCTGGTGACCATCAACCAGCGTCTCGCCGAGGAGCGCGCCCTGGTCGCGGCGGTGCTGGAGAACGTCGCCGCCGGCGTCGTCTCGCTCGACGGCGCCGGGCGGATCCTGACCTGCAACGGCGCCGCCCTCCGGATGCTGCGCCAGAGCGAGGGGGAGGTCGCCGGCCGCCCCTTCGAAGATGCCTGGGCGGACCCCGAGCGGCGCCAGCTCCGCGAGCTGCTCCGCGAGGACTTCGAGCGCGCCCGGCCGACCGGCCGGCGCGAGGTGCGCATGATCGTCGGCGGCGAGTGGAAGTCTTTCGAGGTCAAGGTGACCCGCCTCCCCCAGGGCACCGGGACGGCCGGCGTGGCCGCCACCGCGGCCGGCACCGCCGGCCGGGTGCTGGTGCTCGAAGACCTGACCGACCTGATCCAGGCCCAGCAGCTCGCCGCCTGGAACGAGGCGGCCCGCCGCATCGCCCACGAGATCAAGAACCCGCTCACGCCGATCCGCCTGTCGGCCGAGCGCCTGCTCAAGAAATACCGCCAGCAGGACCCCGGCCTCGGCGCCGCCCTGGAGCAGGGGGTGCAGATCATCGTCCGCGAGGTCGAAACCCTGCAGGGGATGGTGGACGAGTTCTCGCGCTACGCCCGCATGCCGCGCCCGCGGCCCGCCCGGGTGGACCTCGGCCGCCTGGTGGCCGAGACCCTCCACCTCTACCGCAACCTGAAACCGGGGGTGACGATCGAAGGCGGGGTGGACGCCGGCCTGCCGCCGGTCTGGCTGGACGGCGAGCAGATCAAGCGCGCCCTGATCAACCTGCTCGACAACGCCGTCGAGGCGACCGAGGCCCCCGGCCGCGTCGAGGTGTCGGCCCACGCCCGCGACAGCCACCTGGAGATCCAGGTGGCGGACACCGGCCGCGGCATCCCTCCCGATTCGAAGGAGAAGCTGTTCCTCCCCCACTTCTCGACCAAGGGGCGGGGCACCGGCCTCGGCCTCGCCATCGTCCACCGCATCGTCACCGACCACCAGGGCACGATCCGGGTCGAGGACAACGTCCCGCGCGGCACGGTCTTCACCCTGGAGCTGCCGCTCGATCAGGCTCCGGCGGCCTCGCTGGCCTCCTGACCGGCCGCTACTCGATATAGCCCAGCGAGCGGAGCTGCCGCTCGGTCCCCTCGTCGATCGGCACGGCGGCCGGCGCCACCTCGGCCTCGCCGCCGTCCTCCATCCAGTCCCAGAGGCGCTTGCGCAGGGGGGCGACGACCTCGGGCCGCTCCGCGGCGAGGTTCTGCGTCTCGCTCGGGTCGCGCTGCAGGTCATAGAGCTCCAGCGGGCTCCCCTTCATGGCCTTGCGGTCCTCGGCGTCCGGCACATAGACCAGCTTGTAGCGGTCGGTGACGACCGACCTCTGGTAGTCCTCGGCATAGCCCTCCCGGAGCCCGGAAGAGTTTTTCTGATGCAGAACATCGTTCATTTGCATCAGGGCAACTCTGCCCGGGGGACCGGCAGGTTTGTTTTGCTGCAAAACAGCCTTCCTGAGCAATCGGGAAGGCTTTGCCGACCGCCGGAAAAGCTTCTTCTGCTGTAGATCAACTTGTGCCAGCTCCTAAGCAGAGCTTTTTTGATGCAAATCAACAGAGCTCTGCCATAGAAGAGTTCTGCCGAGTAACCCGCGAAAAGATTTTTGATGCAAAACAAAGCTTCCGGACTCCCCGCATCCCTTCTCGCGTGCTGGGAGAAGTCTGCCGGGGGTTCTCGCGAAGGCCGCCGGGTTCCCGCAAGGGCTTCCGGCATCCTGGCCAGGGTGCCTGCCCGCCCCGCCAAAGGTCACGAGATGCCGGATGGATGAGCCGGCATGCCGGCGCGGTCATTCGCCTTCCGCATTCGAGCGGGGGCTGCTGTGGCGATTTCGGCTCGCCCCCTCCCCGACCCTCCCCCGCTTCGCGGGAGAGGGCGCCACCGCCCGCCCAGGATCTAAAGTTAGGCGCCTATACACGAAACGGGGCGGGGTTGGGGAGGGAGCGATGCGGCGTGCTAGTCTTTTGTACACACCATGCCGACAGTCCTGCGATCCATAGAATGAATTCTTCGGTCTCTGAGGTGCAAGCGAAAGCGGTCCAGGTCTCTGTCACATCGGAGACGCTCCACGTGGAGCTGGCCGATGGGAGGACCATCTCTGTCCCGACGAATTGGTATCCTCGGCTTCTTCACTCCTCACCTGAGGAACGCGGGCACTGGCGTCTGATCGGAGGAGGCGAGGGAATCCACTGGCCCGATCTCGACGAGGACGTCAGCGTCGAGAATCTCCTCACCGGGAGGATGTCCGGCGAGAGTCAGGCCTCCCTCAAACGATGGATGGCGCAGCGGGGTCGTTGAGGCCAGCGGAATGATCGGCAGGGTCGTCGGCAACACGTACCGCATCGTCGGCCGCCTCGGCGAAGGCGGGATGGGCACGGTCTACCGCGCCCTCGACGAGGCGCTGGAGCGCGAGGTGGCGGTCAAGGTGGTCCGCCCCGATCTGGCGCGGGAGCCGGAGATCGCCGAACGCTTCCGCCTGGAGGCGCGCACTCTCGCCAAGGTCCACCACCCGGCGATCGCCACGATCCACAGCTTTCTCCAGGAAGGGGAAGAGCTCTTCCTGATCCTGGAGCTGGTGCGCGGCCGCACCCTCTCCCAGGCTCTGCGCGACGACGGCCCTTTCCCCTGGCGCCGGGCGGTCGGCCTGCTCGCCCCGGCCCTCGATGGCATCGAGGTGGCCCACCGGCTCGGCATCGTCCACCGCGACCTCAAGCCCGACAACCTGATGGTGACCGAGGACGGCCGCCTCAAGGTGATGGACTTCGGCATCGCCCGCGCCGTCGGCAGCAGCCATCTCACCCGCACCGGCCTCCTGGTCGGCACCCTGCGCTATGTCGCGCCGGAGCAGATCCGCGGCGAGGAGGTGGACCGCCGCACCGACATCTATTCGCTCGGGATCGTGCTCTACGAGATGCTGACCGGCCGGGTGCCTTTCGAGGCGGGCAACGACTACGCGATCCTGCGCGCCCAGATCGAGGACATGCCGGTGCCGCCGGGCAACCACGTCGCCGGGCTGCCGGCCTGGCTCGACCAGGGCGTGCTGCGCGCTCTCGCCAAGGACCGCTCCGACCGCTTCCCGACCGCCGACGAGATGCGGAGCTTTCTCCTCGCCCAGGGCGCGCCCATCGCCGCGACCGCGGAGGATGACCCGCTCGACGCCACGATGCAATTGCACGAGGAACGGGGCCGGGCTCTCCCCCGTCCCCAGGCGCCGCTGACTCCGCCGCCGTCGCAGGAGACCTCGCCCATCCTGGCTCCAGTCGTACCGAGCCTCCCGACGGTCGCGACCGGTGGCGGCGCCGCCACCACCCGCACGGCCGCGCCGCCGCCGCCCCCGCCGCCTCCCGCGCCCCTGGCGGCTCCGGCGATCCCGGCCTCTCCGGGCCCGCCCCCGGTCTCGGCGCCCAGCTCGTACCACCCGGTCCGCCTGGACCGCTCCGGCTCGACCGCCGGGCGGCTCGCCCTGGCGGCGCTCATCCTCCTGATCGTGGCCGCGGTCGGCGCCTCCCTGCTGTTCCGCCGGACGGGCTCCGAGCCCGAGGCGTCCGATCCCGCTCCGGACTCGACGACTCTCACGGCACCGCCCGCCGAAGG
>DATAHG010000056.1:0-5632 GCA_036263295.1 Thermoanaerobaculia bacterium
GCCCGCCACCACCTGCGCGGCCTCGCCGAGCGCCAGGCGGCCGTCCATCTGGAGGACCTGCTGCTGCGGCGGACGGACTGGGGGATCTTCCCGGCCCGCGCCGCCCTGGCCGAGCGTCTCTGCCGGGCCCTGGGATGGGCCCCCTCCGAGGCCGCCCCCGCCGCGCTCCGCGCCGCCGGAGGCCTGCCGTGAGCCTGGCCGCGCCGTCCCGCGCCATGCCCGGGCAGGCCCCCGAGCAGGCTGATATCGAGACCTCGTCGGACGCCTACGCCGGCCGCTTCGCCGGCCCGGTGGGGGCCTTCCTCCTGGAGCGCCAGAACCAGGTGATCCTGGACCTCCTCGCCTCCGTCCTGCCGCCCGGTGCCCGCGTGCTGGAGGTCGGCGGCGGCCACGCCCAGGTCGCCCCGGCGCTGATCCGCGCCGGCTACTCGGTCACCGTGGTGGGGAGCGCCGAGGTCTGCCGCGCCCGCCTCGACCGGCTGCGGGAGAGCGATCCGGGCGCCCTGCCGCCGGACCGCTTCGAGTACCGCACCGTCGATCTCCTCGATCTGCCCTTTCCGGACCGTACTTTCGACGCCGCCGTGTCGGTCCGGCTCCTCGCCCATGCCGGGGACTGGCGGCGTCTGCTCGCCGAAATGTGCCGGGTGTCCCGCACGGCGGTCGTCAACGACTACCCCGACACCCGCAGCTTCAACCGTTTTTACGATCTTCTATTCGAATGGAAACGCTCGCGAGAGGGCAACACCCGCCCGTTCCGCTGCTTCCGCCCGGGCGAGCCGGCCGCCGAATGCGCCCGGCACGGCTTCGGCCGGCCGCGGGAGGTCCGCCAGCTCTTCGTGCCGATGGTTGTCCATCGGATCCTGAAGAGCGCTCCGGCCTCCCGGGCGATGGAAGCGGGGAGCCGCCTGGCCGGCCTGACCCGCCTGCTCGGCTCGCCGGTGGTGCTGCTGGTCGAGAGACAGAACGAGCGACAAGGAGAGTCCGCATCATGAGAATCCTGGTCACCGGAGGAACCGGTTTCACCGGCAAGGCCCTCGTCCGCCGTCTGCTGGACGAGGGGCACGAGGTCGTCGCCCTCGACTACAAGGAGGGGCACAAGACCCAGGAGCTGCGCGAATGGGGCGCCGAGGTCGTTCTCGGCAGTGTCACCGACCCCGCCGCCGTCGCCAAGGCCATCGAAGGGGCCGAGGTAGTCCACCACCTGGCCGCCGCCTTCCGGGAGACCGACCAGCCTCCTTCCTACTACGACGAGGTGAACGTCGGGGGCACCCGCAACGTCCTGGAAGCCGCCCTGGAGCGCGGGGTGCGCAAGGTGGTCTATTGCAGCACCTGCGGCGTCCACGGCAACGTCGATCACCCCCCGGGCGGGGAGGATGCCCCGATCCAGCCGGCCGACTACTATCAGCGCACCAAGTACGAGGGGGAGGTCGTGGCCATGGAGTTCGCCCAGAGGGGGCTCCCCGTGTCCGTCCTGCGGCCGGCCGCGATCTACGGCCCGGGCGACCCCGAGCGCTTCTACCTGATCTTCCGCCGCGTCGCCAAGGGGACCTTTCCCATGTTCGGCAACGGCCGCACCTTCTACCATCCGCTCTACATCGACAACCTGGTCGACGCCTTCGTCCTCGCCATGGGGGAGGGCAAGGGGGACGGCAAGGCCTACCTCATCGCCGACGAGCAGTTCCTGGAGATCGAGGACCTGGTCCGCCGGGTGGGGAAGGCCCTCAACGTGGACGTGAAAATCCCCCACTACCCGGTCTGGCCGGTGGTCGCCGCCGGGCACGTCGTCGAAAAAGCCTGCCGCCCGTTCGGGATCAACCCGCCGATCTTCCCCCGCCGGGTGGACTGGTACCGGCAGAACCGCGCCTTCAAGATCGACCGTGCCAAGCAGGACCTCGGATACCGGCCCCGGGTCGGGATCGACGAGGGGCTGCGCAAGACGGCGGAGTGGTACCGGGCGGAAGGGTTGCTGTAGGCACGCTAGACCGTCCAACCCACGCCCCGGAGGGGCGAAGCGTTTGTAGGCCGGGGTTTCAACCCCGGCCGGGGACCGCGCCCTGCTCACGGGATGCCGCCGCACCTTCCTGGCCGGGGTTGAAACCCCGGCCTACCAGGGCTCCGCCCCTCCGGGGCGGGGACTGGGCCGGTAAAACGTCCTGTTCTTCAACGTACATCCAAAAAATATTCACCAAATTCGATTGATTGTAAAAGTTCCCTTGCACAATCGAAAATCCGATGCTACCTTACGCGCCTCAGCTTGTGCATCAGTTCGTCGCAAGCCCACGAATGCGGGTCTAACGCAGTCTCGCCGTAGAAGAAACCCGCGCCCAAGGCGCCTGTGTCGGAGGTTCGACGCCCCATGGCCAATCGTGCTCTTTCGAGTACCGCCCTCGCCGTTTTTATCTCTCTCGCCAGCTCTGTTGCCGCTCACGCAGCGATTCCGCAGTATGGGACCGCGGAAATTCCGCTGACCGCCACCAGCTCCTACAACGGCGGATCCGGCACCCCCAACCCGTTCGACCTCGTCCTCACCGCCCAGGTGACCTCGCCTTCCGGCCGCCGTTATACGGTGGACGGCTTCTACGACGGCGACGGCGTCGGCGGGTCGATTGGAAGAATTTTCAAGTTTCGCGTCTACGCCGACGAGGTCGGGACCTGGCGCTGGACCACCACCAGCACCGTCGCGGGCCTCGGCGCCAAATCGGGCACGTTCGACGTGTCGGGCAAGCTGGCCGGCTTTTTCGGCGCCGGCCCGATCGTCGAAAACCCCACCCGGCCGCGCACCTTCCAGCAGCAGGCCGGCGGCCCCGTCTTTCTGCGCGCCAAGTTCCTCGACAAGGCCGCCACCGCGCCGCTGCAGTACTCCCACACGATGTTCGCGGAGAGCTTCACCGACGCCAACCGCCAGGCCCTGCTCACCCGGCATCTCGGCATGCAGCTCAACAAGATGAACGTCTACGTGGCGAACCGCGGAGACTACGGCAACGTCTCGACCACCCCCTGGGTGGGGACCGCCAGCAGCAACGACAAGCAGCGCTTCGACCTCAAGCGCTGGCAGATGTTCGACGCCTGGGTGGTCAAGATGCGCGACGCCGGCATGGTGACCAATCTCTGGTTCTTCGCCGACGATTCCGGCTTCGGTGACCTGCCGGACGCCGACCGCCAGCGCCTGCTCCGCTACGGCATGGCCCGCCTTTCGGGGTATGTGAACACCATGTTCACCCTCGCCCTGGAGTGGCAGGAGGGGTGGAGCACCACCGAGGTCAACACCCACTCCAACTACCTCCAGACCTGGAACCCCTGGGCCCGGATGATCGGCATCCACGGTCTGACCGGCGACTTCTCCTCGGTCCTGGCGCCCGCCGCCTGGCTCGACTACATGCAGCTCCAGGGGGGCAACGACGCCAGCGCCGCCGTCATCCACACCCGGGGCCTGACCAGCCGCGCCCTCGCCGCCAAGCCGCTGATCCAGGAAGAGCACGGCATGGGCTACGAGGACAAGCTTCACCGCCAGCGCACCTGGGCCGCCTTCACGGCCGGCGCCGCCGGGGTGGGGACCGGCTCCTACTTCGTGCCGCTCGCGACCTTCGTCTCGCGGGTCCGCTTCGAGCGCATGGATCCCGCCGACACCCTGATCACCTCGGGGAACGCCTGGTGCCTGGCGGAGAAGGGCGTCGCCTACGTGGTCTACGCCCACAGCGGCGGCACGGTCAAGGTGGACCTCACGACCGCCACCGGCACCTTCGTGGCCGAGTGGTTCAACCCCCGCGATGCCTCGACCACCGCTGCCGTCGCCGCGACCGGGGGTGGGGTGCGGAGTTACACGGCGCCGACCTCGGACGACTGGGTTCTTTACCTGCACAAGTAGGGCGACGCTGAAGCCCAGGGTTGAAACCCTGGGCGGGCGGGCTGGCGCGCTACCGGGCGGGCAGCCGGAGTGCCGGACTGCCGGAGCTTGTTCCGAGCTTCTGCCATCGGGTTTCCGGCAGCCTTTTGGCGACTTTGGCGGTCGCACTGTCCTTTCGGCCGCATTCCGGCCCGCGATTTGCAAACCAATCTTCCCGGCCAGATCAGGATGAGGGTTCCATACTTGGAGGTCACAACAGAAGATCCTGAGTCGCGGTCCTGGAATTCGAGCAGCCGGAAGGGGGCCCTTCCGGCGCTGGAGCGGGAGCGCCGACTTTTCTACCTGGGGTTGCTTGCGATCCTGATCCTGGCCGCTATCCTTCGATTCCACGGTCTGGGGCAACCCAGCTTCGACGGCGACGAGCTGTACGCGGTGCGCATCCAGGGGCTCACCCCGGATTCGATCGGCGCCATCTTCGGCCGCTCGGCCTTCCACGACCTCCACCCGCCGCTTTCCTACTACAGCTTCCTGCTCTGGGAGAGCCTGTTCGGCACCGCGGAGCCCATCGTCCGCACCCTGCCGGTGCTGTGGGGTCTGCTCGCCGTGACCCTGATCGGGGTGGTCGGCCGCCGCCTCGGCGGCAGCCTCGCCGGCCTCGCCGCCGCCCTGCTCCTCGCCTTCAACCCGCTCCACATCGCCTACTGCCAGGAGGCGCGCCCCTATTCGCAGGCGATCGCCCTCTCCCTGGCCGCGCACCTGTTCCTGTTGCGCTCGCTCACCGGGGGGCGGCGCCGCGACCGGCTGCTCTACGCCGTGTTCTGCGCCCTGGCGATCTACAGCCACTATTTCGCCCTGCTCGCCCTGGCCCCGCACGCCCTGGCGCTGCTCTACCTGCTGTTGACCGGGGACACCGAATCGCGCCGCGCCGCCCGCCAGACCCTGCTCGCCTTCGTCTGCGGCTTCGCGGTCTTCCTGGGCTGGATCCCCGCCCTCGCCCACCAGATGACCGGCCAGCCCGAAGGGCCGACCCTGGATGTCTACGAGCTGGGCGACTCGCCGGCCGCCAACCTGGTCATCACCGCCGGCTATCTGCGCGACGTCGCCGGCCTCGGCCGGGCGAGGCCCCTGCTGCCGGCGGTGCTGTCGGCCACCATCCTGCTCGGCCTGGCTTTCACCTGGCGGGCGCGGCGGATCCGGCTGGCCCCGGATCCCGATCTGCCCGATGGCGAGGACGAGGCGCCGATCCTGTCGCGCCGGGCCGGCGTCGCGCTCCTTCTCGGCGCCCTCGCGCTCGGCGCCGCGGCCGCGCTGCTCGCCCCGGCCCACCTGCTGCCGAAAGCCCAGGCCACCCTGCTCGGCATGGGGTACTCGCCGGCCACCATCGACCACGAGCTGCGGAGCTTCCTGCTCTTCGCGCTGTCGTTTCCGGCCGCCCTCGCCACGATCGGCGGCGTGGCGCTCGCCTGGCGCCCGCTGACGGCCCTCCTCGGCCGTCTGCCGCGCCGGTTCATCCGCGGCCCCGGCCGTCCGCTCGGGGTTCCGGTCCTGCTGGCGGTCCTGTTCGTGATCCCGCTCGCGGCCACGGCGGCGCTCGCGGCCGGCGGCGCCCGTTTCCTCACGGACCGCAATCTCCTGCTCTTCCTGCCCCCGCTCTGCCTGGCCCTGGGCCTGGGTGTGGGCCGCCTGCTCGCCCGCCGGCCGGAGGACAGCCCCACCGCCGCCTGGAGCCTGCCGGGAGGGCGCTGGGCCACCCTGCCGCTCCTGTTCGCCCTGGGGCTCGCGGTGTTC
>DATAHG010000057.1:0-9161 GCA_036263295.1 Thermoanaerobaculia bacterium
TCGAGCCGGGCGGCCGTGCCGATGTTCTTGATCATCTGCCCCTGGCGGCCGACGACGATCTTCTTCTGCCCCTCCCGTTCGACCAGGATGCTGGCGTAGAGCTTCAGGAGATTGCGCTCCGGATCCTCGTCCTCTTCCCAGCGGTCGAGCATCACGGCGGTCGAGAAGGGGAGCTCGTCGCTGGTCAGCTCCAGGACCTTTTCGCGGATCCGCTCGGCGACCAGGAAACGCTCGGGGTGGATGGTGAGCAACTCCGGGTCGTAGATCGGCTGCCCTTCGGGGAGCATCCCCCAGAGCACCTCGAGCAGGCGGTCGCAGCCGTCGCCCGTCCGGGCGCTGACCGGCACGATCTCCTGGAAGGCCTTGCTCTCGCCGTAGCGGGCCATCAGGGGGAGGAGGTCCGACTTGCGCGGCACCCGGTCCACCTTGTTGAGGATCAGCACTTTCGGACTCTCGACCCGCGAGACCAGATCCAGCATGAAGGCGTCGCCGGAGCCGAACTTCTCCGAGGTGTCCACCAGCAGGCAGACCACGTCGGCGTCGTTCATGGCGTCGGTCGCGTGCCGGATCATCTGCCGGTTGAGGTGGTGGACCGGCTTGTGGATTCCCGGCGTGTCGTAGAACACCATCTGGCCGGGCTCGCCGGACAGGATCCCCACCAGCCGGTGCCGGGTGGTCTGCGGCTTGTTGGAGACGATCGCCAGCTTCTCTTCGAGCAGCCGGTTCATCAGGGTCGATTTGCCGGCGTTGGGCCGGCCGACCAGCGCCACGGTGCCGGCTTTGACGGGCTTGGGGGCCATCAGGACTCCGCCTCCTTCTCGGCCAGCTCGGCGGCCGGGATGCGCTCGACCCGCACGGTCTGGATGCGGCGGTCGGCCACCGCCTCGACCGTGAAACGCAGGCCGTAGCATTCGACGCTCTCTCCGACGTGCGGCACGCGGCCGAGGGCGCTGAAGATCAGGCCGGCGACGGTCTCGAACTCGGGGTCGTCCAGCTCCACCTGGAACAGCTCGTCGAGCAGCTCGATGTGGGCGCGGCCGTCGAGCTTCCAGACCCCTTCGCTCACCGGCTCCAACTCGGCAACCAGGGCCTCGTGCTCGTCCATGATCTCGCCGACGATCTCCTCCAGGAGGTCCTCGACGGTGACGAGGCCGGCGGTGCCGCCGTACTCGTCCACCACGATCGCGACCTGCTGGAAGCGTGCCTGGAGCTCCTTGAGCAGCTCGCCCAGCGGCTTGGTCTCGGGGATGAACAGGGGCGGCTTGAGGAGGTCGGCCACCACCGGCGGCTCGGGGCTGCGCAGCGCCCGCAGCACGTCGCGGATGTGGAGGACGCCGACGATGTGGTCGATCGAATCCTGGTAGATCGGCAGCCGGGAGTGTCCGGATTCGACGAAACGCTCGGCGAGATCCTCGACCCCCGCGGTCACCGGGGCGCAGACCATGTCGATGCGCGGGGTCATGACGCTGCGCACCAGGGTGTCGGCGAAATCCACGATGCTCCAGAGCATCTCCCCCTGCTCGGGCTCCAGGATCCCCTCGCGGGTGCCGACGTCGATGAAGGCTTCGATCTCCTCGTCCGACGCCGACTCGCTTTCCTCGCCGTCGCCGCGTTCCGGGCGGACCGGCACCAGCGGCGCCAGCAGAGTGACGATCGGGGCGAACAGGATCAGCGCGCCGCGATAGACGTAGGTAAGGGTGCGCAGGGCGCGCTCCGGGTCGCGCCCGACCAGGACCCGGTTGAGCACCTCGACCGAGGCCACCAGCAGCAGCACGGCGGCGAGGGCCACGGCGAACGGGTGCAGCAGCCGGAGCTGGTCGAGCAGCTCGGCGAGCGCCACGTAGAGCAGGAGCGGCGCCAGCCGGGCGATCAGCGACAGCAGGTAGCGGAACAGGCCGAAGCGGACCGGGTCGTCGTAGAGCTTGCGGACCCGCTCCCCCGCCTCCTCGGCCCAGTGGCGCAGGCGGATCGGCCCGCTGCGCTCCAGCAGGGCCGACAGCACGGCGGCGAGCACGGCGCTCGGCAGCAGGAGCGCCACCGCCCAGACGAGCAGGGCGAGCGGAATCCGGAAAACCGGCTCTTCAGGCATCGCTCGTCTCCTCGGCGGGGGTCCAGCTACGGCGCAGGCGGCGCTCCAGGCGTTCCATCTCGCCCTGGTCGGTCTCGTGGTCGTATCCCATGCAGTGCAGGATCCCGTGCAGGAGCAGGATCTTGATCTCTCTTTCTACAGAGTGCCCCGCGGCCTCCGCCTGGCGACGCGCCACCGGCACGGAGATCAGGATGTCCCCGAGGTGGCCGCCGCTTGCGGGCTCGTCCCCGGGGAAGGAGAGGACGTCGGTGGTCTTGTCCTTGCCCCGGTAGGTGCGATTGAGGCGGCGGACCTCGCGGTCGCCGCTGAAGCGGACGCCGAGGCTGCCGGCGCCCGGGGCGAGGGCGGTGAGGAGCAGGCCGAGCCAGGGACGCAGACGGCGGGCCCGGGCCTCGGGGTAGCGGTTCGGGTTCTGGAGGGCGATCTCGCACCCCGGGGTCGCGGATTCCGTCATCCGGTTACGAGACCCGGCGGATGTGGGGCCGCCGTTCTCGTTTCGCTCCCGCGTTGAAGTCGAACCCGGGGTAGTCCACCCGCTGGTGGAAGATGTTCGACAGGATTCGCAGGAACGACTCCGACACGCTGCGCACGTCCGCCAGGGTGAGGTCGGTATGGTCGAGCTGCCCGTCGGCCAGGCAGTCGTCGACGATGGTCCGGATCAGCCCGCGGATCTTGGCGGGAGTCGGCTCGGTGAGAGTCCGGCTCGCCGCCTCGATGGCGTCGGCCAGCATCAGCACTCCCATGACCTTGCTCTGCGGCTTGGGGCCGGGGTAGCGGAAGCGCTCCTCGGTCACATCCCCGGCCTCGGGGTCGCGCAGCTCCTGGGCGCGGGAGTAGAAGAACTTCATCAGGCGGGTGCCGTGGTGCTGCTCGATGGCATCGAGGATGACCTTGGGCAGGCCGTTGGCGCGGGCCAGCTCCAGGCCGTCCTTGACGTGGTTGACCAGGACCAGGGCGCTCATCGAGGGGAGCAGCTTGTCGTGCGGGTTGTGCCCGGGGCGCTGGTTCTCGATGAAGTAGTCGGGCCGCAGCACCTTGCCGATGTCGTGATAGAGGCCGGAGGAGTAGGCCAGGACCGGGTCGGCGCCGATCGCCTCGCACCCCTCCTTGGTCAGGTTGGCGACCATCAGGGAGTGCTGGAAGGTGCCCGGCGCCTCGAAGGCGAGGCGGCGCAGCAGCGGCAGGTTGGTGTTCGACAGCTCCAGGAGCTTGATGTCGGTGGTGATCGAAAGGAGAGATTCGAGCACCGGGATCGCGAAGCTGGTGGCCACCGCCACCAGGAGGCCTCCGGCGACGGCGCAGAGCACGTCGAACACCATCTGGATGGCGCCGCGCTCGGCCATCCCCGCGAGGGCGGTGAGGATCAGCACCATCATCACGTTGAGCGCCCCGACCACGAGGCCGACGCGGGCCGTCACCAGGCGCTGCCGGAACTGGTAGAAGTCGAGGGCGTAGATCGCCGCGAGGGACCCGGCGAAGCCGTAGAAGACCACCCAGAGCCCGTCGCCGTCCACCGACATGCGGCTCGACAGCAGACAGAACAGCAGGGAGAGGACGACGGCGGTGTTGCGCCCCAGGAGCAGGGCGCAGAGCAGGGCCAGCGAGGCGAACGGAATGGCGTAGCCGTAGCTGCGGTACGAGTTGAACGGCGCCATCTCGAAGGCGCCGGAGAGCGCCCCAGCCACCAGGAAGCAGAGCTTCGCCGCGAGCAGGGAGACCAGCAGCAGCAGCAGGCTCTCGCAGAAGATCCGGCGCGGGCTGTGGTGAGCCACCCGCTCGCGGCCGAAGCCGAACCAGACCACCACCGCCGCCAGGGCCAGCAGGCAGAGGGTGCCGAGCATCGGCGGCAGGCGGTCGCGGAAGCGCTGCTCGCCGCGCATCTGGGCGATCAGATGGGCTTGGCGCTCATCGATGACGTCCCCTTTGCGGGCGATCACCTGTCCCTTGCGGATCCGGCTGAAGACCTGCTCCTCCTCGCGCGCCGCGTCGTCCTGCCGGGCGATGGTCGCGCTGCGGTTCGGGTGCAGGTTGGGAGGGACGTTCGCCAGGAGGAAGTCTTCCAGCAGCCGGCGCTCGGCCACGGTATAACCCTGCCAGTCCGCCAGCTCGGATTCGAGCAGCTCGCGCACCTCGTCGGGATAACCGAGGTGGTTGAAGAGGTCGAGCTCGGGGCGCTCGGAGCCCTGGCCGAGGTTGCGCAGGGTGATCCCCTGCATCCGGTTTTCGAGGAGCTGGTTCTTGTTGGCGACCACGCCGCGCCGCAGGGCCCGGGTCATCAATCCCAGCAGGCGGTCTTCGAGGTCGGCGGAGAACCGCCGCCGCACCAGCAGCTCGCCCTGAGACTGGGTGAGCGTCAGGCCGCCCGGGCCGGCGCTCGCGGTCAGGAGATCGGCCGCGATCGCGGCCTCGTCGCCGTCCGGCGAGCGCCCGAGAAGACGCCGGCCGTGGTTGAAGAGCTGCTCCAGCAGGGCCTCGCGCTCGGCGATCACGCCGGGGTCGAAATCGTAGACCGGCCGCACAGCTTGACGGGCGCGGTCCTGCTTGAGCCGGGTCGCCTCGTTGTCGAGGAGCAGGAGGTCGCGCTGGGCGAGGAAATCGCGCTCGCCGACCGAGCCGGCGGTGACCTCGCGGGTGAAGAGGAAGGCTCCAGGCAACAGGGACCAGGTTCCGAGCACCAGGAAGAGGATCACCCACAGGGCCGGGGTCTCGAGGGCCCGCTGCCAGAGGATCGCGCTGCGGCGCGCCAGCCGGCTCCAGGTGAGCTTTCCACCGAGCCCTCCCGGCCCCCCGGACCCGACAGGCGACATTGCTGAGGGGGTTGAGGGGGTCTCGGCGCGCGGCGAGCGCGACTTTCCAGAGGAGACGGGCGGCGGGGGCGTGGGGTTGCGGGCCATGGCTTACGCCGGGGAACGGGATCAGGCCGGCGGCGCGCCGCCGGAGCTCGCCTCCGGGCCGTTCTTCCCTTCCTCGCGCTCCTTCTTCTGCCGGTCGTAACGGTCGTAGGCGTAGACGATCTTCTGCACCAGGGGGTGGCGCACCACGTCCCGCTGGTCGAAATAGAAGAACTTGATCCCCTCGACGCCGGAGAGCACCTCCTCGGCGTCGCGCAGACCGGACATCTTTCCCTGCGGCAGGTCGACCTGGGTGACGTCGCCGTTGACCACCGCCTTGGAGTTGAAGCCGATCCGGGTGAGGAACATCTTCATCTGCTCGGTCGTGGTGTTCTGGGCCTCGTCGAGGATGACGAAGCTGTCGTTCAGGGTGCGGCCGCGCATGAAGGCGATCGGCGCCACCTCGATGATGCCGCGCTCCATCATCCGGCCGACCTTCTCGTAGCCGATGATGTCGTGGAGGGCGTCGTGGAGGGGGCGCAGGTAGGGATTGACCTTCTCGGCGAGGTCGCCGGGGAGGAAGCCGAGCTTCTCGCCCGCCTCGACCGCCGGCCGCGCCAGGATGATCCGCCGGACCCGCTTCTCCAGCAGGGCGGCCGCCGCCATGGCCACGGCGAGATAGGTCTTGCCAGTGCCGGCAGGGCCGATCGAGATCACGATGTCGTGATCGACCATCGACTTGACGTAGAGCTGCTGCTTGAAGTTGCGCGGCGCCACGAGGCGCCGCACCGAGGCGAGCAGCCCCTCAGGCATGAAGAAGTCGACGATCGACGAATCGGGCGATTCGGCCGCCATGCGGATGGCCGACTGGACCTCCCCGGGGCGGAAGCGGTAGCCCTTTTCGGTCACCGCCGTGAGGCCGTTGAGCAGGCGCTCGACGGCCTGCACCCGCTCCGGGTCGCCCAGGAGGTTGATCTCGTTGCCCCGCGCCGTCACCTGGACGTCGAAGGTCCGCTCGATGGAACGCAGGTTCTCGTCTTGGGTGCCGAAAAGGGTATCGAGCCCCTCTTCGGCCAAAGTTACTTGAGTCATCGTAAGAAAGATCTCGGAGCCGGGACCGGCGCGCGCAGGAGCCGCGCGAGATCCGCTCCACGCCGGCTCTGTGGCGGGCCGGCCGGAAGTGGTTCGCCGTGGAAAGGCCGCTGTTTCACAATCGGTCAAGGGAGAGGCCGCCGGACTCCCGGCGGCCTCTCAGGAAGGGGCTAGTGTACCAGATCACTTCTTGGCGCTGTGATCGTAGAACCCGCGACCGCTCTTCTTGCCCAGCCGGCCGGCCAGGACCATCTGCTTGAGCAGCGGCGGCGGCGCGTAGCGCTTCTCGCGGTACTCCTCGAACATGATGTTGGCGATGTAGTAGGTGGTGTCGAGCCCCACGAAGTCGAGCAGGGTGAACGGCCCCATGGGGTAGCCGCAGCCGAGCTGCATGCCCTTGTCGATGTCCTCGACCGAGCCCACCCCCTCCTCCAGGGCGCGGATGGCGTCGAGCAGGTAGGGCACCAGCAGGCGGTTGACGATGAAGCCCGAGTTGTCGCGCGCCGCGATCGGCTCCTTGCCGAGCGAACGGGCCCACTCGAAGGCGTCGTTGAAGACGCCTTCCGAGGTGAGCAGGGTGCGCACCACCTCGACCAGCTTCATCACCGGCACCGGGTTGAAGAAGTGCAGGCCGACGAAGCTTTCCGGCCGCTTGGTGGACATGGCGATCTGGGTGATGGTGAGCGAGGAGGTGTTGCTGGCGAAGATCGCCCCCTCCTTGACCGCCTCGTCCAGGATCCCGAAGGTCTTGCGCTTCTCTTCGAGGCTCTCGACGATCGCCTCGACGATCACGTCGCAGTCCGCCAGGTCGCGCAGATCGACCACGCCGGACAGGCGGGAGACCGCCTCGTCGCGGGCGCCGGCCTCCAGCTTGCCCTTCTCCACCGCCTTGCCAAGGGAGCCCTGGATCTTGCCCAGCCCCTTCTCCACCAGCTCCTCGCTCACTTCGCGCACCACGGTCTCATAACCGGCGCGCGCCGCCACTTCGGCGATCCCGGAGCCCATCAGGCCGCAGCCGAGGACTCCCACTTTTTTAATCTTCATGATCCCTCCTTTATTTATTTGGATCGATTGGATCGATCTGGATCGGTCTCGGTCGTTTCCACGATCTCCCGCCCGCCCCCCTCACCCGCTTGCAAGGCCAGCGACCGCGCTCCCGGCACCGGGAACGGCAGGCGCTCGGCCCACTCGATGACTTTGACCCCCGGGCCGGCCAGGCGCTCTTCGAGCCCAAGCCCCTCGACGTCCGCCGGCTCCAGCCGGTAGAGATCGGCGTGGACCAGGTCCCCGCCGGATCCCCGGTGCTCCCGGATCAGGGTGTAGGTCGGGGACTGGATGTCGCGCGCCGCGATCCCCAGCCCCTCGCCGATCCCCTGCGCCAGCACAGTCTTGCCGCTGCCGAGGTCGCCCGAGAGCAGGAGGACACCGTCCGGCGCCAGCTCGCGGGCGAACTCCCGGCCCACGGCGCGCGTCTCCTCCTCGGTGGCGGTCCGCCAGACCCTCACCGCGCGCCATCCGCCGGCGGGACCGGCAGCAGGCGGGCGAAGGCCGCCGGCAGCATCTCGATCAGATCCCCGGCCGCGAGCGGCGCCTGGCCCAGCCGGGCCGCGGCCAGGTCGCCGGCCAGGCCGTGCAGATAGACCGCCAGGAGCACGGCGTCCAGCCCGTCCGGACCGGCGCCCGCCGCTCCCTGCGCCAGAAGCCCGGCGATCATACCCGTGAGCACGTCTCCGCTGCCCCCCGTCGCCATGCCGGGATTGCCGGTCGGGTTGATGTGGACCTCCCCTTCGGGGGTCGCGATCAGGGTGCGATGCCCCTTGAGCACGACGATCGCCCGGGTACGGGCCGCGGCCTGGCGGACCGCCGCGAGGCGGTCTTTCTGGATGTCCGCCGTCGAGAGTCCCAGCAGACGGGCCAGCTCCCCCGGATGCGGGGTGAGGACAGCCAGGGCTCCGCCTTGCCGCTCCGCGATCTCCCCGGCGTCCCTGCCCGCCAGATCGGCGAAGGCGTTGAGGCCGTCGGCGTCGAGCACCAGCGGCAGCGGGCACTCGCGGACGATCCGCCGGACCGCCTGGATCGTGCCAAACTCCAGGCCCAACCCGGGCCCCAGGGCCAGCGCGTCCTTCCCCTCCGCCGCCGCCAGCACCCGCTCCGCCGCCGCGTCGTCCAGGGCGCCGAGGGCGTCCGCCGGCAGACCGAGGGTCATCGACTCGATCGAGCCGAGGTCCACGACGTCGCGGACCGACTCCGGCACGGCCGCGGTGACCAGCCCCGCGCCCACCCGCACGGCGGCCCGGGCCCCGAGGATCACCGCGCCCGCCTTGCCCGGGCCTCCCCCCACGATCAGGGCGTGGCCGTAGGTCCCCTTGTGCCCCTCGGGGTCGCGGGGTTGGAGCAGGGCCGCCAGCTCCTCCTCGACCAGCAGGTGGAGCCCCGGCTCCCCTTCTCTGTTGTCTTCAAGCAGATCGTGCGGGATCCCGAGGTCGGCCACCGCCAACTCGCCGCAGGCCGCCGCCGCCGGCGGCAGCACGTGGGCCACCTTGAGGGCGGCGAACGTGACCGTGAGGTCGGCCCGCACGTGCGGGCCGAGCGGCTCGGCCTGGCTGCCGTTGAGGCCGCTCGGCAGGTCCACCGCGACGCGTGGCCGCGGCAGCTCGTTCATCCCTTCGACCAGGGCGGCGAAGGTCCCCTCCAGGGCGCGGCCCAGGCCGGTGCCGAACAGGGCATCGACGACCAGGTCGCAGCCTCCGGCCGCCGCCAGGACCGGCCCGAGGTCGGCCCCTTCCCCGATCTCCTCAATGGGCAGCCCCATGGCACGGCAGATGGCGAGTTGGGTCCCGGCGTCGCCGGCCAGCTCGCGGCCGCCGGTCGCCAGATAGATCCGCACCTCGTAGCCGCGCACCGCGAGGTGGCGGGCGATCGCCAGACCGTCGCCGCCGTTGTTCCCCGGCCCGCAGAAGAGGGCGGCGGAGCCCGCCTTGGGGTAGGTCTCCCCGATCGCGTCCACCACCCCGAGGGCGGCGTTCTCCATCAGGACCATGCCGGGGATCCCCAGCCCTTCGATGGCCTGGCGGTCCACCTCCCGCATGGCCTCGGCGGTCAGGATCCTCATGCCACCACCCCCGTCGCGGCGATCCGCCCCCACTCCA
>DATAHG010000058.1:0-3595 GCA_036263295.1 Thermoanaerobaculia bacterium
CACCTCGACCAACGAGAAGGTGAAGGCCCTGGCCGCCTACTTCCGCGAGGCCCCGCCGGCCGACGCCGCCTGGGCGGTCTACTTCCTGACTGGCCGGCGTATCAAACGGCTCCTCCAGGCCCGCCTCCTGGCCGGCTGGGCTCTGGAGCTGGCCGGCACCCCGGAATGGCTGTTCGAGGAGTCCTACGCCTCGGTCGGCGACCTCGCCGAGACCATCGCCCTGCTGCTCGACGCCGCCGGGATCGAGAAGGGGGACGAGGACCTCCCCCTCTCCGCCTGGGTCGAGGAGCGCATCCTCCCCCTGCGCGGCCTGCCGCCCGAGGAGCAGCGCCGCCAGGTGACCGGCTGGTGGTCCGGCCTCGACCGCTGGCCGGCCTTCGTGCTCAACAAGCTCCTCACCGGCGAGCTGCGGGTGGGCGTCTCCCAGACCCTGGTGGAGCGCGCCCTGGCCGAGGTGGCGGGACTGCCGCCGCCGGCCCTGGCCCACCGCCTGATGGGGGCCTGGGAGCCCACCGCCGCCTTCTACGAGAACCTCCTGGCCGCCGAGGGGGCGCAGGCGGAGGACGACTCGCGGCCTTATCCTTTTTACCTGGCCTCTCCGCTGGAATCGGCCGGCCTTGCCGACCTGGGGGAGCGCGGCGACTGGCAGATCGAGTGGAAATGGGACGGCATCCGCGCCCAGCTCTTGAAACGCGGCGGCGCGGTCTACCTCTGGTCGCGCGGCGAGGAGCTGATCACCGAGCGCTTCCCGGAGCTCGCCCGGGCGGCGCAGTCCCTCCTGCCGGACGGCACCGTGCTCGACGGCGAGATCCTCGCCTGGCGCGACGGCCGGCCGCTGCCGTTCGCGGTCCTGCAGCGCCGGATCGGCCGCAAGAAGCTGACCGAAAAGGTTCTGGCCGAGGCGCCGGTGGTCTTCGTCGCCTACGACCTGCTCGAAGACGAGGGGCGGGACGTGCGGGAGTCCCCCCTCGCCGAGCGCCGGGCCGCCCTCGAACGGCGGCTAGAGAACGGCCGCCCCTTCTTCCTCCCATCTCCCATCATAGAGACAATCGAGGCCCCCGCCTGGGACGAGGTCGCGCGGATTCGCGACGAGGCGCGCGAGCGCGGCGTCGAGGGGCTGATGCTCAAGCGCCTCTCCTCCCCCTACCGCACCGGCCGCCGCAAGGGGGACTGGTGGAAGTGGAAGATCGACCCCTTCCAGGTGGATGCCGTGCTGGTCTACGCCCAGGCCGGCCACGGCCGGCGGGCCAACCTGCTGACCGACTACACCTTCGCGGTCTGGTCCGACGGCGAGCTGGTGCCCTTCGCCAAGGCCTACTCCGGGCTGTCGGACCCCGAGATCGCGGCGCTCGACGGCTGGATCCGCCGCCACACCCTGCAGAAATTCGGGCCGGTGCGGGCGGTCGAGCCGGTCCAGGTCTTCGAGGTGGCGTTCGAGGGGATCGCCAGGTCCCCCCGCCACCGCTCGGGGGTGGCGGTGCGCTTCCCCCGCATCTCCCGCTGGCGTAGCGACAAGACCGCCGACCAGGCCGACACCCTCGAAAGCGTTCAAGCCCTGTTGGCACATCGCTTGCTGTGAAAACCGGGTGTAGTACACCTGGAAGCGTCAAGCGTTGAACAAAGGAGAAACGCAATGTTGAGGTGGGCTCTGATCTTTCTGATCATCGCGCTGGTCGCGGCGATCCTCGGCTTCGGCGGCGTCGCTTCCGGAGCGGCGGGGGTTGCCAAGCTCCTGTTCATCCTGTTCCTCGCCGTGTTCGTGGTCTCGCTCGTGATGGGGCTCGTCCGCCGGGCCTGACGTCGCCGCGCCGCCCCGTCGCTGTAGATCGCCTTACAATCCGGACTGGTACATCTGGCCCGGACCGGCCCGCGCTGGTTCCTGGGATGATGAGAATTCGAGGAATCGCATGCGCCTGCTGGCCAAGGACGAAGATCTTCCGCAACCGGACATCAAGAAGCTCCGCAATCTGGTCCAGGGACCGTACGACATCCGGTCGATCGCCCTCTCCGGGCTGTTCGTGCTGGCCCTGTTCTATACCCTTTACCTCGGGCAGTCGTTCTTCCTGCCGATCGTCCTCGCCCTGCTGCTCAACTTCGTGCTGAGCCCGGTGGTGCGCTGGCTGCGCAAGCTGCGCATCCCGACCGCCCTGGGGGCGGCGATCGTGGTCTTTGGCACCCTGGGTCTCCTCGGGCTCGGGATCTACGAGCTGTCGGGGCCGGCCTTCACCTGGGCCCAGCAGGCGCCGACCAGCCTGCGCAAGCTGGAGCGCCGGATCAGCCAGTTCAAGAAGCCGGTCCAGACCGTCAGCAAGGCCACCCAGCAGGTCGAGAAGATCACCCAGGTCGGCGGCGGCCCGGCCCCCCGCACGGTGGAGGTCCAGGAGGAGACCCTGGGCGAGAAGATGGTCACCCAGGCCACCACCCTGGTGAGCAACGGTCTGGTCACCTTCATCCTGCTCTTCTTCCTGCTGGCCTCGGGGGACCTGTTCCTGCGCAAGCTGATCAAGGTCCTGCCGCGGCTGGGGGACAAGAAACGGGCGGTGGAGATCGCCCGCCAGATCGAGACCGACGTCTCGGCCTACCTCTCGACGGTGACCCTGATCAACGTCGGGCTGGGCCTCGCGGCCTGGGGCCTCCTGGCCTGGATCGGCATCCCCAACCCGCTGCTCTGGGGGGTGCTGGCGGCGGTGACCAACTACATCCCCTATCTCGGCGCGATCCTGATGATCGTGGTGCTGGCGGCGGTGGGCTTCCTGACCTTCGACCAGCCCGGGCAGGCGCTGCTGGCGCCGGGCGCCTTCGTCGGGCTCAACATCATCGAGAGCTACATCGCGACGCCGATGATCCTCGGCCGGCGCCTGACCCTCAACCCGGTGGTGATCTTTCTCGGCCTGACCTTCTGGGGGTGGATCTGGGGGATCACCGGGGCCATCCTCGCGGTGCCGATCATGGTGGTCTTCAAGATCTTCTGCGACCACAGCGAAGGGCTCGCCTCGATCGGCGAGTTCCTGGGGGATTGATCCGGCCGGGTTTCGGATAGAGTCTCTCCATCTTCAGGAGGCTCTATCTCATGGCGCGAACCCCCCTGTTTCGTCTGATCCGCCGCTCCCTGCGGCTGGCCCAAGTCTCCCTGCGGACCGGCATGCCGGCCGCCGAGGTGGTGGACCGCTGGCGCGAAGGGCCGAAGATCTCGCGGCGCTACTTCCTCGGCGCCACCACCGCGGCGGCCGCCGGCCTGGCGCTCTCCGGCTGCGACCGGCTGCGGCCGGCGGATTCCAAGGCCCAATCCTCCAAGGGCAGCGCGGGCAAGGAGATCCTGATCTTCGGCGCCGGCATCGCCGGGCTGACCGCCGGCTACCGCCTCCACCAGAAGGGGGTGCCGGTGCGGATCGTCGAGGCGCAGGACCGCGTCGGCGGGCGGATGTTCAGCCTGCGCGACTACTTCCCCGAAAAGCAGGTCTGCGAGCTCGGCGGCGAGCTGATCGACACCAACCACGAGAACCTCCGCAACCTGGCCCAGGAGCTCGGGCTGCAGCTCGACGACTTCGAGCAGGATGACCCCGCCCTGGCCCGCGACGTCTGGTTCTTCGACGGC
>DATAHG010000059.1:0-2393 GCA_036263295.1 Thermoanaerobaculia bacterium
GCGGCTTCGGCACGACGGCCTACACCGACCCGGCGGAGGGGATGATCGGCATCCTCTTCACGCAGCGCATGATGGATTCGCCGGAGCCGCCGAAGGTGTTCCTCGACTTCTGGACGCTGGCCTATGGAGCCATGGAGTAGGACCTTTCCTGAGGTCTACCCGCCGATCGTCTGTCCCCCCATCTCCGCGAGAATGACGCCGGTGATGAAGGAAGAGTCGGCGTCGCTCGCCAGGAAGACGTACGCCGGGGCGATCTCCTCCGGCTGACCGGCCCGCTGCATCGGCGTCTGGGCGCCGAAATCCTTGACTTTGTCCGCTGCCATCCCTTCGTCGGCCGGGTTCAGCGGCGTCCATACCGGTCCGGGAGCCACCGCGTTGACCCGGATTCCCTTGTCTACCAGTTGCTGCGCCAGGGCCTTGGTGAAGGCGTTGATCGCGCCCTTGGTGGCGGAGTAGTCCGGCAGCTCCTTGGCCCCCATGATGCCGGTCTCGGAGCTGGTGGCAATGATCGAGCTGCCCGGCTTCATGTGCCGGAGGGCGGCCTTGGACAGGTGGAAATAGGCGTCGATGTTGGTGCGGAAAGTGCGGTTCCACTCCTCCTCGGTCACCTCTTCGAGGCTCTTCTTGCGATTCTGCCAGGCGGCGTTGGAGACGAGGATGTCGAGTTGGCCGAGCTCGCGCACCGTCCGCTCGACGACCTCCCGGCAGAATTGCGGGTCGGTCAGATCGCCCGGAAGGGTCAGGCAGCGCCTCCCCTCCGCCTCGATGGCTTGGCGCGTCTCGTCCGCGTCCTGCTGCTCCGCGGGCAGATAGACGATAGCCACGTCCGCCCCCTCGCGGGCGTAGAGGTAGGCGACGGCCCGGCCGATGCCGCTGTCGCCGCCGGTCACCAGCGCGACCTTGCCCTCCAGCTTGCCGGCCGGCTTGTACTTCGGGGCCCGCCACTGCGGCTGCTGCTGCATCTCCGCCTCGATCCCGGGCTTCTCCAGCTTCTGGGCCGGGTAGGGCGGCTTGGGCTCGGCCTGGACCTGCGGTTCTTCCAGCGTCTGCGTGCCCTGTCCCTGCTTGTCGCTTCGTGCCATGGTGTTCTCCTCGTGATGTATGGAAGCGCCCGCGGGCATGATTCGCCCGCCGTCCTGAGAAGCGAGTTGCAATCCGCGTGCTAGCCCGGTGATATCCTCCGCCGAAACCAGGACCGGACGGTTCACGGAAAGAGGAGAGCGAGCATGGGATTCGCGAAAGGATTCGCGGTGCTTTGTGTGATCGGATTCGCTTCATCGTTCAACGTGTCCGCCGACGAGGCCGACCCCTGCGATGCGGCCTACAAGGCGGGAAAGGCCCGGTTCACCGTGGTGAGCGACGCGAATTGCAAGCTGTCGGTCAACGATCAGCCGCAGGGGACGCTCGCCGCCAACCAGGAGAAGGCCGTCACCGTTGCCGGTGGCAAGCAGGTGATCAATTGCGCCAGCACCGAGGTGGCCGGGGCGGTGGCCCGGGACGAGCAGCAGGTCGAGGCCGGCTGCGGATCGGCGTCGTTCGAGGTGGCGAGCTTCTGGCACCGGTTTGCCGCACAGAAGAACGGCACCGTCAAGGACGCCGAGACCGGGCTGACCTGGCTGCAGAGCGACAACGGCGCCGACATCGATTGGAAGAGGGCCCAGCAGTTCTGCGCCGGCAAGGGCGGCCGGCTGCCGACCAAGGATGAGCTCAAGGCGCTGCACAGCGCCGGCAAGAACAGCGCTCCGTGCGGCGAATACCCCTGCATGGTGTCGAACCTGTTTCGCCTGACCAGCCGCTTTCTCTGGAGCAGCACGACCTTCGGGGAGAGCGACGCGATCGCCGTAGGCCTCGCCGGCGCCGGCCCGGCCGCCCAGTCGGTCAAGCAGACCAACGTCAGCGGCACGCGCGCTCTGTGCGTCGCCGCGAAGTGAGCCCGGAAACGCCCGAGGAATCAGATTTGCAGGAATGGCCGGCGTGACGATTGGGGACGACGGCCTCGGCGGCTTCGTGCAGGTGCGGGGGGCGCGCGAGCACAATCTCAAGAATGTCGATCTGGACATCCCGCGCGACGCGCTGGTGGTCTTCACCGGGGTGTCGGGCTCGGGCAAGTCCTCGCTCGCCTTCGGCACCCTGTACGGAGAGGCGCAACGGCGCTACCTCGAATCGGTGGCGCCGTACGCGCGCCGTCTGTTTCACCAGATGGGCGTGCCGGAGGTGGACTCGATCGAAGGTCTGCCGCCGGCCGTGGCGCTCCAACAGCAGCGCGGCTCGCCGACCGCCCGCTCCTCGGTCGGCAGCGTGACAACCCTTTCGAACCTGTTGCGGATGCTCTATTCGCGTGCCGGAGACTACCCGCCCGGGCAGCCGCTGCTCTACGCGGAGTCGTTCTCGCC
>DATAHG010000060.1:0-3354 GCA_036263295.1 Thermoanaerobaculia bacterium
CCCGGCCCGGCTGGAGTCGTTGTCTCGTCGGCACGGTCTCTCCTCCGGTCATGGCAGGCTCCCGTCGGGAAGCGGTCCACAGCTCGAGGTCATGGGGGTGGCGTTCAGCCCGACGCTGAACTGCCCCTGGGCGCTGGAGATCGAGCCCACCCAGGCCTGGTCGGACGGCTGCAGGTCGAGCAGGAGCCAGCCGAAATCGAACGGCACCGGCGTGGCGCCGGCGGCCAGGGAGTAGCGCCCGGTCTCGGCCGGGAATGGGACGAACGGCGGGCAGGGGTCGAAGAAGCAGCCGACCGTGTCGAATTCCTCCTCTTCGTCGAAGACGCCGTAGAAGGCGATCGGCAGGTTCGCCGTGGACGGGACGGAAGCGCAGGAGAACGGCGTCGAGCGCTGGGTGTTCTGCCGCCAGACGATCATGTCGGTGCCGCCGTCGAAGAGCCCGCGCCGGATGAAGCGCCCTCCCCAGCGGACCGGCAGCGGCTCGCGGCCATCGATCCCGGAGTCCTGCACGAAGCGGCCGTAGAAGGTGCGGTCGTTCTGGACGAACCGCCCCGGCGCCGACTCGATCCGCACCAGGTTCTCGCCCTGGGCGTAGCTCTGGGCCGGATCGATCAGGAAGAACTCGCCCCACAGCACGTTGTCGTCCCCGATCACGCCGCCCGTCCCGTAGTAGGCGGCGTCGGCCGGCGTCAGGGTCGAGCAGCGCCGCACCACGTCCACCGTGGCGTAGCCGCGCGCCCGCTGGCCGGCCGTCGGCAGTCCCAGGCAGGCGTTGTTGGCCAGGGCCGAGGAGAGGCCCAGGTGGGCGCGCCGCAGGTGCTCGCGGAATTCGGCCGTGAGCGGCTGCGGCGGCAACAGCCCCTGGCAGCCGGGGAAGGTGGCGTCTTCCAGGCCCTCCCCCACCGGGCTGAGGCCATCGCCCGGATCCCGCGCGGCGTCCGCCGTGGCCGGCAGGTTGCCGGCGAACAGGTCGCGGAAGTTGAGGGTCTGGACGTCGAAGCCGGTCAGGTAGATGTCGAAGGCCAGGGTCGGGATGCCGACGTCCGTCCACAGGACGACATGGGCCAGGGTGGGCTGGTCGCTCGCGTTGGCGATGGAGATCAGGGTCGTCCGGCCGGACGGGCTTGCGAGATCGACTTCAAAGTACGGCAGCAGCAGGGTCGCGGCCGGTACGGTGTCCAGGCTGCAGATCTCGCCACGCAGGGTGGCCGAGAGCCCGAACAGCAACAACAGGAAGAAGGTGGAACGGAGTCGCTTCATAACCCTCCTCGATGTCAGAACTTCTATGCTTCCAGAGCATAGCGAAATCCGAGAAAGGATTGCAACCAGGAGGAGGGTGCTAGCGCGGGGCGAGCTCGAAAACGCGGGCGTTCGGGTCGACGTAGACCGGCCGGAACCGGCGGGCGAACGCGGCGTCCTCGGGCACCGGCAGGCCGCGGCCGGCGGTGGGGACGAGGAGGTAGCCGGCGCCGACGGCGCGCAGCTTGCGGTGGAGCTCCGCCGCGCTGTGGGTCGTCAGGGCGATGTCGTGGTAGCGGTAGGGCCCGAACCAGTCCCCCAGGAACCGGCCGCGGGCGTAGTAGGCCATCTGCTCGCTCCAGAGCCCATAGACCGTATAGCGGGAGCCGTGGCTCCGGTTCAGATGGTCGAGGGCGGCATAGAGCGGTACCCGGCGCGTCAGATAGGCTTCGCGCGCCTCTGCGGTGACCGGAATGGGCCCTTGCCGGACGATGCGGTAAATGCCATAACACCATGCCGGCAGGAAGCAGAGCACGCAGAGAGAGACGGCGGCGGCCCGTCGCGTCCCCTCCGCCCGCGGCAGGAGCCGGACGGCCGCCCCTCCGGCCGCCAGGCTCGCCAGCGGCAGGATGGGGACCAGGTACCGGCTGTCGCGCGGCAGGGCCGTGCAGGCGAAGGCGTAGACGCCGGCCAGCAGGAGGATCCAGCGCAGGCGGCGCTCGCGGACGGCGGCCACGGCGGCCAGGGGGAGGGCCGCCAGGTACACCGGCGAGAAGGGGGGCTGCTGGCCGAAGCTGCCGCGGTCGAACACGGCGTCCCACGGCATGCGCAGGAGCTCGGCGAGCCGTTCGCCCGGCCCCTCGTCCGGTGTCAAGCCGTGGAAGATCATCGGCGACCAGGCGCTCTCGCCGAACAACCGGGGATAGAAGGGGAAGAGAGGGTTGCCGGTCCAGGCGGCGCTGCGGGCGTACCACGGCCCGGCCACGGCGAGCACGACGGCGCCGGCCACCAGCAGCGCCCGCAGGCGCGGCACGCCGCGCGGCGGCAGGAGGGTGAGGAGACCGGCCACGGCGAGGAAGAACAGCCCGAGATATTTGACCGATGCGGCGGCCGCGGCAAAGGCGGCGGCGAGGGCGAGCCAGGCGAGCGCGCGGCTCGCTGTTCCCTCCTGCAAGCCCCCTCCCCGACCCTCCCCCGCTTCGCGGGAGAGGGCGCCACCGCCCTCCCCCTCTCCGGCCGTGCGCCAGCGCCAGCCGGCGTAGAGCGCGGCCGTCACATAGAGCGTCAGTACGGGCTCGATGTAGGCCTCGCCGCTCAGGTGGGCCATGATGGGGTTGCCGAGGAAGACGGCGGCGGCGATCCAGCCCGCCGTGGCCCCGAAGGCGGCCCTCCCCCAGACCCACACCAGGGCGGCGGCGAGCAGCCCGGCGAGCAGCTCCACTCCCTGCGCCGCCACGTCGCGCGAGAACAGCATCACCCCGGCGAACAGCACCTCGTTGGCCTGGGGGAAGACCGGGAAGCGGAGGGTCGCCAGGAAGGGCAGGCCGCCGGTCTCGACGAAGGCGCGCGCGAACGGCAGATGGTAGAGGGTGGCGTCGAAGCCGGTCGGCGGATAGAGAGAGAGCAGGGCGAAGGGGGCGAGCGCCACGGCGGCGGCCCCGCCCACCTTCAAGGCCGTCCGGGGCGGCAGGGAGCGGAAGAAGGACGCGAGATCCCGCCAGGCCGGCAGCCCGGCAAGTCCGGCCGCGACCGCCACCCCCAAGACCGGCAGGGGTCGGAGCCAGCCGGCGAGCCCCAGCACCAGCCCGGCCTGCGCCAGGACCACCAGGCCGAGCGCGGCGGCCAGGGTGAAGCGCTCCAGGCGGCCCATCCCGATGGACAGGAGACGCACGGCCCACCACCCGGCCCCGACCGCGGCGGCGGCCAGGGCCAGCAGGACTACCCCCTGCTGCAGGAAGAACAGGGCGGCGCTCAACGGCCCCGGTCCGGCTTCCGGGCTACCAGGGTCAGCAGGTAACCGAAGCGGCCCGGCCAGCGCAGGCGGGTCTCCAGCAGCCGGAAGGGCTCCAGGAAGAGCGGCGAGAGGCGGTAGAGAGGGATACGCCGGGTATAGAA
>DATAHG010000061.1:0-4626 GCA_036263295.1 Thermoanaerobaculia bacterium
AGGCGGGGCTCGTCCACCGCGACCTTGGCTTTCAGGAAGTCCCGCTCCAGGCAGAACAGGATCACCCCGGCGTTGAGGAACTCCTGGCGCTCCACCCGGGGGACCACCCGGACGATCGCGTAATCAAACGAGCTGCGATCGGGCACGCACCGCCTCCTCCTCGAAAATCTCCGCCGTCTCCAGCCGCCGGGTGAGGAACTCCACGTAGCCGGCCCGCTGCTCCGCCGGGGTCTCCGCCCCCGGCTCGGGGCGCAGCCAGTTGTCCGGGATCTGCTGGACCAGCTCCTCGAACAGATCGCGCGACAGCCGCGCCCGCAGGCCCGGGGCGGCCGCCTCGATCCCGCTCGCCCAGGGCAGCAGGACATGATCGCGCACCGCCGGAAACCGGCTTCGCGCCATGGTCTCGGCGCTCGGCCAGTTGTGATGGAAATAGAGCGACGCGCCGTGATCGATCAGATAAAGCGTCTTGTGCCAGCACAGCAGATTGGGGTTGCGCGGCGTGCGGTCCACATTGGTCACGTAGGCGTCGAACCAGACCGTGCTCGACGCCACGTCCGCCGCGGCGGTCTCGCCGGCCGCGGCGTCGAAGGTCACTGATCCCGGCAGGTAGTCGAGCGCCAGATTGATCCCCACGCTCGCCTTGAGCAGCTCGCGGATCTCGGGGTCCGCCTCATTGCGCCCGAGCGCCGCGTCCACCTCGACCAGCACCAGATCCGGCACCTTCAGGCCGAGCGCCCGGCCGATCTCCCCGGCGAGCAGCTCGGCCACCAGCGCCTTCGGGCCCTGTCCCGCGCCCCGAAACTTGAGCACGTACAGGCCCAGGTCGTCCGCTTCCACGATAGCGGGCAGCGAGCCCCCCTCGCGTAGCGGGGTGACGTAGCGGGTGGCGTAGACGGTGCGGACCATGGCCGGGGAAACCTAGCACGGCGCCGCCGTCTCGGCCACCGCCTCCAGCTCGCGGAAGACCTTCAGCAGCTCGGCTTCGATGGCGTCCACCTGCCGCCGGCACTCTTCCATCGGGGAATCCTGGCAGAGGTGCTCCAGGTGGGAACAGAGCCGGGGGAGGCGGACCGCCCCCATGAACAGGCCTGTCCCCTTGAGCGCATGGGCCCGGCCGGCCAGGGCGGGGCGGTCTCCCCGCTCGAGCGCGCCGCGGAACTGCGCGATGTAGGGCTGTTTGCGGAACTGCGCCACCAGCTTCGCCATGAAGTCCGGGTTTGCCGATTCGCGTCCCGCGGCCCGCAGCGATTCGATCTGGCGCGGGTCGAGCGTGGGCTCGTCGGTGGCGCCCCATGCCTTGCCTTCCCGCGGCCTCGCCGCCGGGACTGGAGGAGGCGGGGCCGGATCGTCCACGGCCGTCCCGGCGGCGCCGGATTCCGCCCCGATCCACTCCTCGATCGTGCGCCGCAGGGCCTCTCCCCGGAACGGCTTGGTGATGAATGCGTTCATCCCCACCGCCAGGCAGCGGTCCAGCTCCTCCGGGATGGCGTGCGCGGTCAGGGCCACGATCGGGATTCGCCCCAACGGCTCCGGAAGCTGGCGGATGCGCTGGCTCGTCTCGTAACCGTCGAGGTGGGGCATCTGGCAGTCCATCAGGATGAGGTCGAAGCTCCCTTTCTCCAGGGCCTCCAGGACCTCCAGCCCGGAGCCGACCGAGGTCACGTCATAGCCAAAGCTTTTGAGGTGCTCGACGATGACGAGCTGATTGACCGGATTGTCCTCCGCCGTGAGGATGCGCCGGAAGCGCGCGGGCAGCTCCGCCGGCGCCTCCGTGCCCGGCGGCGTGCCGCGCTCCAGGCCGACCCGGATCCAGAAGGTCGAGCCGGCACCCGGTGCGCTCTCGAAGCCGATCTCGCCCCCCATCGCCTCGACGATCCGCTTGCTGATCGCCAGGCCGAGGCCGGTGCCGCCGAAGCGCCGCGACGTCGAGTCATCCCCTTGCGAGAACAGCTCGAACAGCCGCCCCTGGGCCTCGACCGGGATGCCGATGCCGGTGTCCTCGACGGCGATCCGGATCCTCCCGTCCTCCTCCAGGCCCGCGCGGACGCTCACGGCGCCGCCGTCCGTGAATTTGACCGCGTTGCCGACCAGATTGATCAGGACCTGCCGCAGCCGGCCCGGATCGCCGCGCACCCAGTCGGGCAGCGGGTCCCCCTCTCCAGGCAGGAAAAGCTCCAGCGACGTCCCCCGCGCCACGGCGCCGATCCGCAGCAGCTCGGTGATGTCGCGCAGCAGGGCTCGCAAATCGAACGGCACATCCTCGAACGTGAGCTTGCCGGCCTCGATCTTTGAAAAATCCAGGATGTCGTCGATCACCCGCAGGAGCGACACCGCCGAGGACTGGATCAACCGCGCATACCCGCCCTGCCGTTCGTCGAGGCCGGTGGCGAGCAGGAGATCCGAGAGGCCGACCACGCCGGCCATCGGCGTGCGGATCTCATGGCTCATATTGATCAGGAACTGCGTCTTGGCCTGGGCGGTCCGCTCGGCGGCCTCCTTGGCGAGGCGCAGAGCCTCGGCCTTGCGGCGCTCCGTCACGTCGCGATTGATGCTGAGGATGGCCTGGCGTCCCTCGTATTCGATCGCCGACGCATTGATCTCCAGGAACATCCGGCTGCCGTCCCTGCGAATCTGGGTGGACTCGAAATTGTGATAGACGCCCTTCTGCAAAGTCTCCCGGATCTGCGTCTGCCCGCGGACGACATTCTCCGAGATCGACGCCAGCGAGAGGCGCAGGAACTCCTCGCGAGAAAAGCCATAGATCTCGCACGCCCGGCGGTTGACGTTGAGAACCTGCTCGTCGTCCGGACGGAAGATGATGATGGGATCGTGCGCGTTCTCGAAAATCTGCCGGTAGTCCTGGCTCGTCCGCTCCAACGCCAGGGTGCGCTCGGCGACGAGGCGCTCGAGGCCGTCGCGGGCCTGCTGCAGCTCGACCTGGGCCCCTTCGAGATCCGCGGCACGCAACGCGAGTTGGTGGCGCGCCGAGAGCCCTTCCCAGCGCTCCTGGTACTGCTGTAACGCCACCCAGAGCAGATAGACGAAACCCACCGCGCTGCCCCACAGGATCAAGTCCTTCGGATGGCCGCCCTCCACCGCCGCCAGAGTCGCCAGGAGGGGGACCCAGATCAGGAGGATGCCCGCCCACACGACTCTCAACGCGTGGGAGTAGACGACCACCATCATGATCGAGAACCCCACGCCCAGGGTGACCGCGAATAGGGTGAAGACCGTCAGGCCGTGATGGACGAGGAGAAACCCGAGCAGACCGCCATAGATGCCGCAGGTCGCCAGGAGCCCGCCGAAAAAACCGGCCTGCCAGAGGCGTGGAGCGGAGTCGTAGAGCGCGTCGAAGCGCCAGATGAGGATCAACCGGCTGATGGACAGGAGGCAGACAAGGACCAGGGACGAGTAGAACCACACCGGGGCGGTGCGCTGGAGACCGGCTCCGAGCCCGACGAATGCGATGACCGCGAGATGCAGGATCGCGCCGCCCTGAGCCCGCCAGGCCATCTCCCGGCAAGCCGTCCGCCACACCTCGGGCGGACCCGATCCCAGAGACCACGACATACAAGCCCCCGATTGAGGTAGTAGGACGACTAGTCTACAGGAGCCGGGGCGGAGGCGGGAGTGCCACCCGACCCTCTGATACCCTTCCGGAGCCGAGGCGGCCGGGGCGCCGCCCGCCGATTCCAGCGAGGGAGGTCTCATGAAAGCCGTCGGACTGTTCAAATACCTGCCCATCGACGATCCGGAGAGCCTGATCGACGTCGAGATCCCGAAACCCGAAGCGCGCGGCCGGGACCTGCTCGTCCGGGTGAAGGCGGTTTCGGTCAACCCGGTCGACACCAAGGTCCGGTCCCCCAAAGACAAGGTGGAGGCCGAGCCCAAGGTCCTCGGCTGGGACGCCGCCGGAGTCGTCGAGGCCGTGGGCGAGGGGGTCACCCTGTTCGCGGTGGGCGACGAGGTCTATTACGCCGGGAGCATGACGCGCCCGGGCTGTGACGCCGAATACCACCTGGTGGACGAGCGCATCGCCGGGCACAAGCCCCGCACCCTCTCCTTCCACGAAGCGGCGGCCATGCCGCTCACCACGCTCACCGCCTGGGAAGCGCTCTTCGACCGCATGGGCGTGGAACGGAAAGCCGAGGGTCAGCCTTCCCGGAGCCTCCTGGTGATCGCCGGGACGGGCGGCGTCGGATCGATCACAATTCAGCTCGCCAAAAAGCTCGCCGGCCTGCGCGTCATCGCGACCGCCTCGCGGCCCGAAACCGAGGCATGGTGCCGCGAGCTCGGCGCGGATGACGTGATCGATCACGGCAAACCCTTTCAACAGGAGCTGGCGCGCATCGGCTCCGGCGAGGTCGATTTCATCCTCTGCGCCGCCAACACCGAAAAGCACCTCGACAATATGCTCGCGGCGATCCGGCCGCAGGGAAAAATCTGTCTGATCGTCGGAGTCAAGGGGAATCAGCCGGTGCCGATCAACGGCTTCCAGAGCAAGAGCGTGTCGATCTGCTGGGAGCTGATGTTCACCCGCGCCATGTACGAGACCCCGGACATGCAGGCCCAACACGACATTCTGGAAGAAACCGCCCGTCTCCTGGACGACGGAACCCTCCGCCA
>DATAHG010000062.1:0-3468 GCA_036263295.1 Thermoanaerobaculia bacterium
AGCGCCCCGACCGCCGGATAGACCGGCGCGATCCGCCCTCCGTGCAGAGCGCCCCCCTCCTCCCCGTCCGCCACCCGCTCGCAAGACGGATTCAGCAGCTCCGGCCCTTCGTTCCCCTCGCGCACCGGCCCATAGAGGATGTACTCGGCCCCGGCATCCGTCTGCTCGGCCAGGTAGGGACGATTGAACCAGACCACCGGCAGCCCCCCACTCGCGTCCTCCAACCGCCCCCGCACCACGCTGAACCCACGGCGGCGGGTGCGGATCCGGCGCAGCCCGGAAAGCCGGCCGCGCAACGTATACGCCCCGCCCGGCACGGCCTCGGCGATCGGCCTCACCTCGCGGCGGTCCTCATAACGATGCGGCAGATGGAAACGCAGGAGATCCTCGACCGTCTGGTACCCCGCCGCGGCGAGTGCGCGAGCCCGCGCCGGCCCGATCCCGCGGACGCTGTCGAGAGGGGTGGAGGGGTCGAGCTGCGGGGCTGACTTCATGGGCGCGACAGCGCCCACCAATGTAGAGACGCCCCGTGGGGCGTCTCCGGGGCGGAGAGGACGATGGGTTTGGCTGGATTGCTGGACGGGGCGCCCAGGTCGAGAGCCCGCGGGCACGGGATCGAACGGGTCAAGCGCATTCCCGCCTCAGAGACGCCCCACGGGGCGTCTCTACAGTAGCGGCCTTGTGCGGCGAAATCAGGCGACCTCGAACCGCAGGACGACCATCCCGATGCGGACCTCGTCCCCCGGCTTCACTTCGGACGGCACGCCGGTCTCCAGCCGCACCCCGCGCAGGAAGGTGCTGTTCATGGTGCCGATCTCCTCGGCGATGAAGAACTTGGTGCCGCGGCGGTGGATCTTGGCGTGGCGCCGGCTGACCGAGCGCTGGGTGTCGAGCGGGCTGAGATCGACGTCGGGGAAGATCCCGGTGACCGGGTCCTTGCGCCCGATCGTGGTCTCCGACGTCATCGACAGGGAGAACTCCATGCCCGAGGTGACGTGGATCAGCTTCTCGGGCCCCTCGGCCGAGGCCTGCGCGCCCGGCGACGGCATCTCGCGCGAGCGCACCCGGGTGCCGCCGGTGCCGAGCGTCGCCTTGAGCAGCTCGTCGGTCTCGCGCAGACGGCGCGACAGCTTGCGCATCATGCGCACCGCGACCTCGGGATTGGTGCGCAGCATCTGGTCGAACGTCGAGCCGTTGATCTGCAGGAGCTTGACGTCCGTGAGGGCGCGCGCCGTGGCCGCCCGCGGCATGTCGTCGAGCACCGACATCTCGCCGAAGAAGTCGCCCTTCTCGAGCACGGCGAGGATCTGCGTCTCCTCGGTCAGCTCGTTGAAGATCTCGACCTTGCCTTCCTGGATGATGTACATCTCGGTGCCGAGCTCCCCCTCGCGGAAGACGACCTCGCCCGTCTTCAGCTCGATGACATAGCCGCCGATCTTCCGCTGGGGCGCGGGGGTGGGGGTCGGGGTGTTTCCAGGGGCGCCAGGCATGCCGGGACCGCCGGTGGTCTTGAAGACGGGGTTGCTCATGATTCGAGTCCGCCGAGCACGAGGCGTCGGCCCTCCTCTTCGAGCCGCGCCGGGATCCCGAGCGGCAATGTCCGGTTGGGCGGGAAGTGCCCGCATTCGAGCCCCATGGCGATCGGCCAGTCGAAGCCTTCGAGCCCCTCGGCCAGCACGGCGCCCCAGTCCGGCGATTCCGGAAGAGCCTCCATGCCCGAGGCCCTGACGCTGCCCAACCCGTCGAAGTGCCCGGCGATCATTCCCGCGATCCCTGCGAGATTATCCGACAGCCGGAGGTGGGTCAACAGACGGTCGATCCGGTAGGGCTCCTCGTTGACGTCCTCGATGAAGAGGAGAGCGCCGGCGAGGTCCGGAAAATACGGCGTGCCGAGCGTCGAGGTCAGCAGGCTCAGGCAGCCGCCGAGCAGCGGACCGGCGATCGTCCCGCTCCCCGGCCGCGGCGGCCGGACCCAGCCGGATAGCGGCTGCTCCGCCGGATAGCGTCCGGCGAGGGCGTCGAGGAACGACGCCTCCTCCTCCGGCGACTGGCCGCGGGCGAGGTCGGCGGCCACCATCGGACCATGGAAGGCGGCGATCCGTAGACGGCGGACGACCTCCAGGAGGAACGGGGTGAGGTCCGAAAACCCCATGTAGGCGCGCGGCCGGCGGGCCAGGAGGTCCCAGTCGATCCCCGGCAGGACGCGCAGCACACCATGCCCACCGCGGGCGAACAGGATGGCCGGCAGGTCGGGATCGGCGGCCAGACGGTGGAAGGCGGCCAGGCGCTCGGCGTCGGTGCCGGCGAAAAAGCCGTGGCGGGAGGCCAGATTGTCGGCGAGGACCGGCTCGAAGCCGAGACGGCGCAACGTCTCGACGCCGCGCTCCAGCTTGCGCGGATCGATGGGGCCCGAGAGGGCCGCGACACCGACCCGGTCGCCGGGGCCGGCGGCCGGGGGAAGGTGGACCGGATGAATCAAGACGCCGGAGATCTCCGTAAGCCGAATTTTGTCTCCTGACGCCGAAACGCCAGGGAACGGTCATTCCTCTGGGACCGGCGTTGCCGCCGGCCTCCAGCAACCTACCCGGGAACGGCCTCGGCCCCGAAGAGCCGAAGGCGGTACGGGCGGCCCGCGTACCGTCCCCCTATTTGGTCTTGCTCCGCATGGGGTTTTCCATGCCTCCACCGTCACCGATGGAGCGGTGCGCTCTTACCGCACCGTTTCACCCTTACCGCACCCCCGAAAGGATGCGGCGGTCTATTCTCTGTTGCACTTTCCGTCGCGTCGCCGCGCCTCGCCGTTAGCGAGCATGCTGCCCGTGGGAGTTCGGACTTTCCTCTCCGGCCCGGCCCGAAGGCCGGCCAGAGCGACCGCCTGGAGATCTCCGGCGTGAAGCCATTGTAACGTCTTCCGGACCGGAAGCTTATTTCCGCGGCAGCTCTTTGCGCGGGACCATGGTGCTCTGGAAGGTCTGGCGGGCCGCCTTCTTCGTCGCGGCCCTGCGGTGGCTGGCGGCGGCGATCTCGGCCTCGGGGTCGAGGACCGACAGATCCACATCCTCCTCGTCGTCCCCCCGGCCGGGCGTGGCGTTCAGCGGGGTCTGGGCAATTTTTGCCATGACCTCGTCGAGCGCGCACTTGAGGTCCGCCGAGGCGGGGCCGCGGCGCATGGCCTCCCGCAGGTTGTCGGCGGCCCAACGCAGCCACCGCGGATGGGGGTTCATGGCCTGGAGGCGGCCGAGCAGGGCGAAATACTCCTGCCGGGGATCGGTCCGGGCAGCCCGCTGGGCGAGCTCGATGGCAAAGTGGAACTGCTCCTCGTCGGCAAGGCGGCAGGACTGCTCGTAGTACCCGCGCGCCAGATCCCGCGACTCCGCCGCCCGGTCCGCCCCCTGCGGCACCGCCCCTCCCCCACCGGCCGAAGGGCGGACCTCGCGGTCGTAATACCGCTTCCGATCGGGGTTGCTG
>DATAHG010000063.1:0-2345 GCA_036263295.1 Thermoanaerobaculia bacterium
ACGGTGCGCACCTACAACCCGGAGATCCGCGACGAGGTGGAGCGGCGGATGCGCGAGATCCTCGACGGGACCACCAAGGCGGCGGGCGCCACCTTCGAAATGGAGTACAGGCGCAACGCCCCGGCCACGATCAACGACCCGGCGCTCACGCAGAAGGTGCGGCCCATCCTCGAGCGCATCCTGGGTCCCGAAAACGTCAAGACGGCGGAGCCGTCGATGGCCGGCGAAGACTTTGCGTACTTCGCCAATCAAGTGCCCGGATTCTTCTTCCGGCTGGGCGTGGTCAAGCCGGGCACGACCTCCGGCGGCCTCCACACTCCCACCTTCCGGGGCGACGACAGCGCCGTCCCGGTCGGCATGCGGGTGCTGTCGCGGCTGCTGGTCGATTATCTGCGGGAGAACCCCTAGCCAGGGCCGCTCCCGTTTTCAACTCTTTGACTCTCTTCCGAGGTGACGGAATGAACCATGAAGGCTTGCACGTGAGCAGCTCTGGCCTGGAGAAACAAGGGATCACCGAGGCCGGCACGGTGTACTGGAACCTGCCGCCGGCCCATCTCTACGAGCACGCGGTGCGGCGCGGCGAGGCGCGCATCGCGGCCGAAGGCCCGCTGGTCGCCGACACCGGTCCCCACACCGGCCGCTCCCCCCAGGACCGTTTCGTCGTCAAGGACTCCTCGATCGACGGCGATATCTGGTGGGGAGATGTGAACAAGCCGTTCGAGCGCGAGCGCTTCGACGCGCTCCTCGCCAAGGCGCGCGAGCACCTGCGGGGCAAGGACCTCTACGTGTTCCAGGGCTACGCCGCGGCCGATCCGCGCTACCGCCTCAAGGTCCGTGTCATCACCGAGAACGCCTGGCACAACCTCTTCGCGCGCAACATGTTCATCCGCGAAGAGGACGGCGGCGTCTTGGGCTCGTTCGAGCCCGACTTCACGGTGATCAACGTCGCCTCCCTCCAGGCCGATCCGCAGCAGGACGGCACGCGGACCTCGACCTTCATCCTTCTCGACCTCGCCCGCCGCACCGTCCTGATCGGCGGCACGCAGTACGCCGGCGAGATCAAAAAGAGCATCTTCAGCGTAATGAACTACTTCCTGCCCAAGCAGGGGGTGCTGTCGATGCACTGCAGCGCCAATTACGGCGCCACCAAGGACGACGTCGCCCTGTTCTTCGGCCTGTCGGGCACCGGCAAGACCACCCTGTCGGCCGACCCGAACCGCACCCTGATCGGCGACGACGAGCACGGCTGGAGCGACGAGGGGGTCTTCAACATCGAGGGCGGGTGCTATGCCAAGGTGATCCGCCTGAGCCCCGACGGGGAGCCGGAGATCTACCGCACCACCCGTTCCTTCGGCACGGTCCTCGAGAACGTCACCTGCGATCCGACCACCCGGTCCCTCGATCTCGACGACGAGTCGAAGACCGAGAACACCCGTTCGAGCTACCCGCTCACCCAGCTCGACAACGTCGACCTGGGCGGCCAGGGGGGCCATCCCAAGAACGTCTTCTTCCTGACCTGCGACGCCCTCGGCGTGCTGCCGCCGATCAGCCGGCTGAGCGACGAGCAGGCGATGTACCACTTCCTCTCCGGCTACACCGCCAAGGTCGCCGGCACGGAGAAGGGGGTCACAGAGCCCAAGGTGACGTTCAGCACCTGTTTCGGCTCGCCCTTCCTGCCGCTCCACCCCGGCGTCTACGCCGGCATGCTGGGCGAGAAGCTCAAGCAGCACGGCGCCCGGGTCTGGCTGCTCAACACCGGCTGGACCGGCGGCCCCTACGGCGTCGGCAGCCGCATGAAGCTCGCCCACACCCGGCGGATGCTGACCGCCGCCCTGACCGGCGAGCTCGAAGGGGTCGAGACCTGGACCGCCCCGTTCTTCGGTCTCGCGGTGCCGGCCCATATCGAGGGAGTGCCGGACGCCATCCTGCGGCCGCGCGAGACCTGGAAGAATGCGTCCGACTACGACGCCAAGGCTGCGCAGCTCGCCGACATGTTCGCCGAGAACTTCAAGAAGTACGAGAGCGGCGTCGACGAGGCGGTCAAGGCGGCGGGCCCGTCCCGGGTCCACCAGTCCTGACCGGTCACGGACGCTCGGGGTTGAGAAAACGGCCGGCGCCCTGCCGGCCGTTTCTGTCCGGGAGGAGCCAGCATGAAGCCGACCGTTTTCCTGCTCCTGCTCGTCGTGGCCGCCGCCGTCTCGGCACAGGGCTACGACCGCATCACCGGCCGCGCCTTCGCCAGCCGCTCCGAGGTGATCGCGGCCCACGGCATGGCCGCCACCAGCCAACCCCTCGCGACCCAGGTGGCGCTCGACATCCTCAAGAAGGGAGGGAGCGCCGTCGAT